>JAFULP010000043.1 GCA_017473285.1 Clostridia bacterium | reverse complement strand
TATACGGCATCTTCACTATGGGTAGGCTCATCATTTCCGCTAAACATTGAAGTCATAATGTTCATATAATTAACCGATTGTTCTTCAATAACAATAGGGTAACTAGACAATGTGTCTTCCTGAATTTTGTTAATATACCCCGAGAACCCGCTAGATACAGCCAATATCAGTGCAATGCCAATAATGCCAATACTTCCAGCAAACGATACAAGTATTGTACGGGCTTTTTTGGTAAGTAAGTTTTTAAAACTTAGTCCCAAAGCGGTGAAGAAGGACATTCTTTTCTTAGGCTTTTTTATTACTTCAGCGGTTTGAATTTCGGTTTGACTTAATTCGTTAGCACTTTCGGTTTTTGCCTTATATTTATTGGCTGATTTTTTGGTTTCTACGGTTTCGTCTTGTGGGATGTAAGGATTCGTATCACTTACCAAATCGCCGTCCTTAAGTTTAACAATACGGCTACTGTATTCTTCTGCCAAGTCTGGGTTATGTGTAACCATAATTACCAGTTTGGTTTTGGATAGTTCTTTTAGTATTTCCATAATTTGTACGCTTGTTTTGCTATCCAATGCACCAGTAGGTTCGTCCGCCAAAATGATGTCAGGGTCATTAACAATTGCACGAGCAATAGCCACTCTTTGCATTTGACCACCCGATAATTGATTAGGTAAATTGTTGGCACGGTCCTTTAATCCTACTTTATCAAGTGCTTCCAGCGCACGAGCCTTACGCTCAGCATGATTGACGCCTGAAAGGGTTAGAGCAAGTTCTAGATTATGTAACACTGTTTGGTGGTGTATAAGGTTGTAACTTTGAAAAACAAAACCGATTGAGTGGTTGCGATAGTTGTCCCAATCTTTGTCTTTAAATTCCTTAGTACTTTTGCCCTTAATTACAAGGTCACCACTAGTGTATTTATCCAATCCGCCAACAATATTAAGCATAGTGGTTTTACCGCACCCGCTAGGGCCAAGGATTGACACAAACTCGCTTTGCCTAAAATTAAGGTCAATACCATTTAATGCCATTACAGTTTGATAATTTTTTGACTTCTTTTTACCAATTTCATATTCTTTTGTGATTTTTTTAAGTTCTAGCATTTAAAACCTCACTATAATATATTATTACTAAAATTTAAAAATGTAACAATATGTTTATATATTATACACCTTTATTAACTCTAAGTCTATCGTTTTAAAAAAAATAGTGCAAAGATTTGCGCACTTTAATAATGTTTTGCAATTGCGATTAAAAAATACAATATGGATACTTGATTTTAAATTAGTTATATAATTATATAACTAAATGTTTGGCGAACGCTTGCCAAAAATAAATAATAAGTTATCATAAATATTTGACCTAACAACTTTAAAAGTAGTATAATTATAGCATTGGAGGTAATATGGAATATAGTAGTGAAATTAAAGAAATGTGTTGCGTTAATAAGGGTGCCAATCACGGCCCAGCACCTATCCCAGAAGAAGCAAAATGGGTAAAAGCAACCGAAATTAAGGATATATCAGGTTTAACGCACGGCGTTGGTTGGTGTGCTCCACAACAAGGTGCGTGCAAACTTACATTAAATGTAAAGGACGGCATCATTGAAGAAGCCTTGGTGGAAACCCTAGGTTGTTCGGGTATGACTCACTCAGCGGCAATGGCTAGCGAAATCTTAGTGGGAAAAACTATACTTGAGGCGCTAAACACTGACCTTGTATGTGATGCTATAAATACCGCAATGCGTGAGTTGTTTTTACAAATTGTGTATGGCAGAACTCAATCAGCATTCAGCGAAGGAGGTTTGCCAATTGGTGGCGGACTTGAGGACTTGGGCAAAGGCAAGCGTAGCCAAGTGGGCACTTGCTACAGCACAAGAATAAAAGGTCCAAGATATTTGGAGTTAAGCGAAGGCTATATTACTAAAATAGGTCTTGATGAAAATGATGAGATTATAGGTTACGAGTTTGTAAATCTAGGCAAAATGATGGAAAACATTAAAAAGGGCATCGAGCCTATGGAAGCAATCAAAAAAGCAAGTGGCAAGTATGGTAGATTTGATGAAGCGGTCAAAACCATCGACCCACGAGTAGAGTAAGGGGGATTTATGGCATTATTTGAAAGTTATGAGCGTCGCATTGCGCAAATCAATAAGGTATTAAACGACAATGGCATCAAGGATTTAAACGAAGCCAAAGCGTTGTGCGATAATTTGGGCGTAGATGTGTATAATATTGTAAAAGGTATTCAACCAATATGTTTTGAAAATGCGTGTTGGGCATATATTGTGGGTGGTGCAATTGCCATCAAGCGTGGCGTTAAGGAGGCTAGCGAAATTGCCAAATGCATAGGTGAGGGCTTGCAAGCATTTTGTATTTCAGGCTCAGTAGCCGATGACCGTAAAGTGGGCCTTGGACACGGCAACCTTGGCAGTATGCTACTTAGCAACGACACCGAGTGTTTTGCTTTTGTGGCGGGGCACGAATCGTTTGCGGCAGCGGAAGGCGCTATTGGCATTGTAAATTCGGCAAACAAAGTGCGCACCAAACCACTTAGGGTTATACTAAATGGTCTAGGTAAAGATGCGGCGCAAATTATATCTCGTATCAATGGTTTTACATATGTACAAACCGATTATGATTACTATACAGGCAAACTTAGCATTGTTAAAGAAATTGCCTACTCAAAGGGCGAACGCTCAAAGGTGCGTTGCTATGGCGTAAACGATGTGCGTGAAGGCGTGGCAATTATGCATTTTGAAAATGTGGATATCTCAATCACAGGCAATTCCACCAATCCTACAAGATTTCAGCATCCAGTGGCGGGCACCTACAAAAAGGAGTGCTTGGAGCAGGGTAAAAAGTACTTTTCAGTAGCCAGCGGTGGCGGTACAGGTCGCACGCTTCACCCAGACAATATGGGCGCAGGTCCAGCGTCATATGGTATGACCGACACAATGGGTCGTATGCATAGCGATGCCCAGTTTGCGGGCTCGTCATCCGTGCCAGCCCATGTGGAAATGATGGGGCTAATAGGTATGGGAAACAATCCAATGGTTGGCGCAACAGTAGCGGTTAGTGTGGCGATAGCGCAAAGAAGCGTGCGCTAAAATAAGAAATAAGAAAGAAGAGTTGCGGACGCTTTCGCATTAGACGCAAACAAGTTTGCGAAGTGATGTTTGCTGGGGCAAGTGAAGTTTGCTAGGGCAAGTGATGTTTTAACTTTAGTTAAAGTGATATTTAAAAGGTGATTTTATGTCGCCTTTTATTTTTTAATAAATATATTAAAATACTATTTTTAAGTATTTTACTTTAATTATTTAATAATTTATTTTTGTCAATAAAATTAAAACTTTCATACAATGCAATATGAAAATAAGTGTATGTATGATTGTTAAAAACGAACAAGACGTTTTGGCTAGATGCCTTGATTGTGTCAAGCAATTTGCCGATGAGATTATAATTGTGGACACGGGAAGTGCGGACACTACTAAAGATATTGCAAAGAGATATACCGATAAAGTTTACGACTTTAAGTGGTGTGATGATTTTAGTAAGGCACGCAACTTTTCGTTTAGTAAGGCGAGTATGGACTATGTAATGTGGCTTGATGCGGATGACGTACTGGAGTATAGCGAGATTGAAAAGATAAATATCTTAAAACCTAATATGACCTTCGACACATATATGCTAAAGTATGCCACCGCTTTTGATGAATTAGGCAATCCAACATTTGTGTTTGAGCGTGAGCGCATCTTAAGGCGGGATGCTAGGGCGGTGTGGAGTGGCTTTGTGCACGAGGCAATTGTACCGTTTGGTAAAACCGAGCATTTGGATATCACTATTCAGCACCGCAAAATTGCCACCAATTACACCAAGCGTAACTTAAACTTGTTCCGCAAAGCTTTAAAGCGTGGTGTTAGATTTAATTCAAGGGAACAATATTACTACGCCCGTGAGTTGTTTTATTGGGGATATTATCGTAAATGCAAGCAACAACTTACTAAGTTTTTTGCAATGCCTAATATATTTATGCCCAACAAGATTGATGCTTGTAGTATAATGGCGCAGTGCCACGAGCGGTTAGGCGATATTGAAAGTGCTAAAAAGTGGCTATACGAAGCCCTAGATATTGTGCCTAGTGCTGAAATCGTGTGCGAATTAGGTAGACTTTACGCCCTACAAGGCAAATATGACATTGCAATATATTGGTATCAAAGCGCATTAAATATCAACACACCTACATTGCAAGGTATGTTTGTAAGGACGGAATATTATTATCTAATTCCGTTGCTTGAATTAACTGTGTTGTACTACAAAATAGGAAACTATAATAAAGCAAAAAAATATCATATTCAAGCAAAAAATATGTATCCGCACAATGACAAAGTGATATTTAATGATATATTTTTTAACACCTAGAATATATATCTAGGCAATTTAACTTTGTAATGTTTGTTAATCAACCACTAAATTTGAAAAAAATAATTATTTTGCTTGACTATGGTTAAACTAATATATTAAAATATATTAAAAGAATTGAGTGATTACTAAAGTTTATGTACATTAAAAGGTTATAGGTTGCAAGCATTTCTTATTAATTTTAATGTATTTAAGCGTTACAAGGGGTAAAATGAAAATAAATATGTTTCAAAATAAATATCAAACAAGTAATCTACTGAAGATATTTTTTGTAGAAGTTGTTTGTTTTTTGGTAGTTGCAATTCTCTCTATTGGTGTTTGCTATTCGTATTTTAGCGATAAGGAAGATGCTACGGGCAATGCAAGCATGGCTATAATGACAATCGACTATCGCACCGATGCAACCAATGAAAACACTTCTGTAAATGTTGTGTATGGATATCTTAGTTCTAGTACTAATAAGACCGCTACTGAAATAACATCTAGCACAATAATCACGCCGGGCGACGTGTTAACAGTAAAAGGATATGCGGTTAATACAAGTGAAGTGGGAGTGTATGTACTTGCCAAATTGGAAGTTAGTTTTAATGACGGCACTGCGGATGGTACAGATGTTGCGTGGTATAATATATCAAATAACACTGAACTAACCATGGATGATAATGGTTTGTATGAAATAGGTGCAAGTGCTTTGGATGCCCATAAAACAGGCACGTATTATCAAGAACTATCATTTAACTATACTTTTGATGGAACAAAGTATATAAATGATTATACAATTACTGGTATTAAATTAACTTTGCATATTCATCAAAAAGATTATTTACAAGATGCAAGTGATTATGTCAATTATAGCCTATTT
>JAFULP010000042.1 GCA_017473285.1 Clostridia bacterium | reverse complement strand
GTTCGTTAAGTTTTAAGTCCGTACATTTAGGTTTAATCATAAATATATTATAACATAAATTACATCATTTTGGAATATTGTTTTGTAAACTTTTTTGAAAAATGTCAATGCGATTTGTTAAAATTACTTCTCATAGGCTATTCTCCATATTTTCAATATGAAAGATTAAAAAATAGCAAAAAGCGAAAGCGTGTTAGCCCGCCCAACACTTTCACTTTTTTAAATTAATTTATTTAGTTTATAGATATATGCTTGTATGGTGAAGCGAATCGAGAACACTTGTATCAAGACAAGCACATGTCACATCGCAAAAATTTAAAAGGAATAATCAACTATTAATATTATTAAACATTTTCAATTCTATATATAAATTTTCTACTTAATATTATTGTATTATCAAGAACAATAAATTCATCATCAAGAGATGTTAAAACTCCAACTTGTCCTTTCCATGTCCCACGAACACCATTAACTGTATCTGCCAAAACACTCCAAACTTTTACTTTTTTATTTAACAAATTATCTAATATCATAAAACACTCCTTTTCTTTTTTATTATCAAACAACAATTCCCATACGGGTATAGTAATTTTTTCTGTTCCATCAGACGAATTATTGTCATCGTCACCAAATCTATCTTCACTCATACTTTTCTCCAAATTTTAAATAATTTTTCTCGATAAACATATATACAGTATAGATTACAACCATTTGCTTTGTCAAATTTTTTCACTAGTTTCAAAGGGTATACCCTTACATTGCTATTTTTTATTGTAATTCAAACACACTGCTTTCCAATGCTTTAATTTCCGCTGGAACTTCCAATACAACATTAGTTTTGTTATATGTATAACTTCCCATGTATTGCCCATTACTCTTTAAATCAATTTTTGAAATTTCATTATAATTGAACACATATTTATACTCCCAAACTTCACCGTCACTACCTTCTGATGTCAAAACAAGTTCATAATATCGTCCATCTTCGCTAACATCTACTGTAATTCGATTAGCATCAAACACTTCATCAAATGTAAAACAGTTAACCATTATATTCCTATTCCAATTAGATACATTGTCTTTATATACTGAAGTGCCATCTTCCTTATAATATTCATAGTAATAGTCGCCATTTACCCAAGCAAAGCTCTCTTCACCAATATCACTTTCATATTCTCTAAGTATTTTATTATCTGCGTCATATTTTTGATATAGATAAGTAGTATTGCTAGAGTTGTCATATACACTCATCTCAAAATCACTTTCAAGGTAACTTACCATTATATCTCTTAAATCACTTATTCGGTCGTTGATATTAATTGTAGCATTGCTTTCCATAGCCTTAATCTCCGCTGGAAGTGATAATGTTATTGGACTATAGTTATATTGAGTTGTATATGTAAATGCGCCACCATTTTCAATTTCATCTACTTTTAACAAGAAATCTTCGTTATATGTGTAAATAAAAGTGTCATTACCCCAATTAGCAGTTAAAACATAATTTTGATTAGCATCTTTTTCAATTGATTTAACAACCCAAGGATTGCCATTTCCATCAATACCATCTGTAATCATGCTTTCTTTCAATGCAAACCAAGAATATGCATCATTTACATCATCTAACTCAGCAATTAAACCTTTATTACATTGATTGTCTTCACTTTCATAATTATAACTACAATTGCCACTAACCCAACTATAACTAACATACCCCGGTTCGTTAATGTATAAAATTTTATTATCAGAATCCCACTTAGTAACTCGCCCATCATCATTATCAGTCATAGTTATATCCTTTCCCAAACTTGCATTTGCAACTTCCATTAACAAATACCTTTCATCAACCACATTTGCATACATTGTAGCGGTTTTACCACCATAATTTACAGTTAAATTGTATTGACCAACATTTTTCAATTTAGTTTTATCAGTTTCGCTAAACATACTCTCAATTACATCAATAACTTTTGTTGTGTTATCCTCATAAGTTACAGTTGCTTTAATATTAGTTCTGCTAAATCTACCCTTAATAATATAACTAGGCAAACTACCACTATTCAAACTAATTGAACTAACCACCTTTTGTTCATCTTGTTCTTGCTCGGTTTGAGTGTTGTCATTATTTTTTGTAACATCACAACCACTCAACATAAACCCACCAGTAACTAGGCTTGCACCCGCTAAACCAAGTGCTAAAATTTTGTTAAATTTTTTCATTTTAATCTCCTTTGTATTTATTTAAATTTTTTGGATATTACTATTATATAAGTAGAATTCTACTAAGTCAAGTGTTTCAAGTAAATTTCTACTAATATTTTGATATGAAAGAAAGTATAGCCCAACGCCTATATCAATTAAGAAAAGAAAAAAATTTATCCCAACAACACCTAGCGAAAGCAATTGGCGTCACTCAAAAGGCAATTGATTTTTGGGAAAAAGGCATTAACGAGCCCAAGGCTAGTTATATTGTAAATTTATCAATTTACTTTGGTGTGTCCGCTGGATATTTATTGGGTTTAGAAGATTAAGAATAGCAATTTTGTGTATAAAATTGTTATTTTTTATTAATTTAAATTATCCACAACATAGCAACTTTTAGTGGATAACTTTTTATTATTTGCGCATACTATTATTATGAATATGAAAAAGAAAAATTTAAGAAAAATTCCAAAATCTCAGTTTGGCAAGCCTGATAAGTTTGATGCAAATGGTTCATATACTGGCACATCCTTACTTGCGGACTTAGAGCCCATACAAGATGCGGACGATTTGTAGTTAAATTATATTTAATACTTAAAAAATTAAGATAGCAAATTATTGCTATCTTTTTTATAAAACCAATTTAATTAAATCAACTATCTATATTCGTTATTATTGTAACTCATTAATCAAATCATACAATGGTTGCATTGTAGAGTTTGCTAAATCTATATAATAACATCTACCTTCATACAATCCGTCATTTCTACGAATAATATTAAAACCGCTATATTTAGGTTCTACATTGATTAAAAGTGTGTCAAAATTCATACCGTTAACCCATTTTGTTTCGTCATAACTTAATCTTAGCCACACACCTTTTTGCATTGCATTTATAGTTTCATTATGAATACTAACACCAAACGCTGGCATAACACGGCTATCTTTTAACATCTTGTTTAAAGTAATATTTAATTTTTCAATATCTTCTACCGTTTTACACTCATTGTTTACTACAATTTCCACTTGATTATACCCAAGCAAATATTGTTGAATAGTTTTCGTTTCCATACCACCATCCAACAATATTGTAGCACATATAATGCAATTTAACCAAATCTTAACCATACATTCACCACAAATAGTATGCTTATATTAATCAAAT
>JAFULP010000041.1 GCA_017473285.1 Clostridia bacterium | reverse complement strand
GCGCACAATGTTTTTCTTTTCGCCATTTAATAGTTCTTCCAAATCAAGTTCAAGACCTACAATACTAAAGCGTTTGTCAAGCACTTTGCTTACGCTTGGATGAATTACGCCCATTTCGCCTAAACAATTTAATGACTTTATTGTACAAGAATTAATTGGGTGCAAATATTTGCTTGTTTCGCTATCAATAACATATTCCACTTTAGTTAAAGCAAGTTCGCTTAAATCTTCAACGATTTGTTTTAGTTTGAAATACAATTCCTTTTCACTATTTGTCATTGACGCTAGCACAATTGCTAATTTGCGTTTTTCAACCGCTAATTTATTGTCGGTCAAACCTTCAACAGCACGGCCAACTTCAAAGATTGCCACATCGCCAAAATTATTTTTGTTTTCATAAAACATTTTTAACATTGTAGGCAACAATTTGCTTCTAATTCCACTTTGACCGCTATTTGAAGTATCCAATAGTTCTACAAAACTTGGTTGTTCAATACCATAATCATCATTAAAGTCCTTGTAATTCCAAATGTATGAATGAAGTTCGTTTAAGCCATATTTTTCAGCCAACAATCTTTTTGCTTTATACTCAAAATTGTGTATTGGCAATTGCTCTACTGGATTTAGTGGCATATTCATTGTTGCTGGCTTAATATTGTCATAGCCATACATACGCAACACTTCTTCCACCAAATCTTCCTTTATTGATATATCTTTAGTCGCTCGATATGATGGTACGATTATAGTTAAATCGTTGTTTTGCTTTTCAACCTTAAAGCCCAAGCGGTTTAAAATGTCAATCATATCATTTTCAGCAATGTTTACACCGCCACGCTTATTGATAAAGTCCGCACTCAACTTAATTGTGTTGGTAGGATATTTATAATTGTACACATCGGTTAAACTTGATGATACTTTTACGCCCGCATCAATGCTTTGAAGCAAATATACAAGGCGCTCAATAGCCAAAGTGGTCATTTCTGGGTCAAGTGACTTTTCGTATCTTAAACTTGCATCTGTAATAAGCCCAATTTTACGGCTAGTTTTACGGATTGCCATAGGGTTAAATGTTGCACTTTCCAAAAGCAATGCGTTGGTTTGGTCGGTAATACCTGATTTTAGTCCACCTTTAACGCCCGCAATAGCAACTGGAGTGTATTGTTCATCACAAATAAGTGTAGAACTTTCTTCCACAATATGTTCTTCACCTTCCAAGGTTAACATTGGTGTAGCTTGCTTAGTAGTTACAACTCTAATTCCGTTAACAATCTTGTGGTCAAATGCGTGCATTGGTTGACCAAGTTCAAGCATCAAATAGTTGGTCATATCGGCAAGCAAATTAATATCACGCATACCACAATAATTTAATCTAATCTTCATAATTTGTGGTGATGTTTTAACGCTTACATTGTCCACGCTAATTGCACTATAGCGATAGCAATCTGGTGTTTCAACGGCAATATCTAACTTATTAAGATTGTTATATTGCGCCAAGTCACACTTTGCAATAGGCTTTAATTCACGCTTAAATATGGTTGCAAACTCTCTTGCTATACCATAATGTCCCCATAGGTCTGGGCGATTGGTAAGCGACTTATTGTCCACCTCAATAATCACATCATCAATAGGGAACACTTCCTTGATGTCTGTGCCATTTTTTAGGCTACTATCAAGTTCGATAATACCCGAATGGTCGCTACCAACACCAATTTCGTCTTCGCCACAACACATACCAAAACTATCCACACCAACAAGCGGAGTTGCCTTAATTTTAACATCTTGAACTTGCGCTCCAACACGAGCAAAAGCGGTTTTCATCCCAACACGCACATTAGGTGCACCGCACACCACTTGAGTTAAACTTTCAAGTCCGTCATCTACTTGCAAAATGTGCAATTTTTGACTTTTAGGGTGGTTTTCCACACTCTTAATTTCCGCCACCACAACATTTGAGATGTTTTGACCTTTATATTCCACGCCTTCCACTTCGGCAGTTGCAAGCCCAAAACGCTTTACAAGTTCGTCAACTTCAATTCCGTCAAGATTTACAAATTCTTTTATCCAATTTAATGAAATATACATATTTACCTACCTTTCAACCTTAAATTGTTTGAATATTTTAAGATTTCCGCTATTTAAATCACGAATATCGTTAAAGCCCATTTTCATCATAACCATACGGTCAAGCCCCAAACCAAACGCACATCCGCTAAACTTATCGCTATCAATACCCGCTTCCTTTAACACATTAGGATGTATCATACCGCAAGGGCAAAGTTCAATCCAACCACCTTGCTTGCACACATTACAACCTTTGCCATCGCAATATGGGCATCTAACATCCATTTCAAAACTAGGTTCGGTAAATGGGAAGAACCCAGGACGAAGGCGCACATCAACTTCCTTTTTAAATATGCGTGAAAGCATCTCTTTCATAAAATATATTAGGTTGGCAACCGACACATTTTCGTCCACAATAATTCCTTCAAGTTGGAAGAATGTATTTTCGTGGCCAGCGTCCAATTCTTCATTTCTAAAGCAACGACCTGGGAAAATTGCACGAATAGGCATATTGTTTTTATACTTTTTTAGTATACGATTTTGAGCCGCAGATGTATGAGTTTTTAACACTTGCCCATTGTTAAGCCAAAATGTGTCTTGCATATCTCTTGCTGGGTGATTGCTAGGCACATTAACGGCATCAAAGTTGTTATACTCGGTTTCCACTTCCCAACCTTCTTCCACCACAAAGCCCATAGATACAAACACATCTTCAATTTCCTTTTGCACAATTGTGCGTGGATGTAATGAGCCCACACCAGTTTCAACTGGCAAAGTAATATCAATACGCTCAGCATTATTAATTTCGGCTTCAATGGCATTACGCTTAAACTCTTCTTGCATCGCAACAATAGCGCTTTCAATTTTGCCCTTTAATTCGTTAATTAGCATACCCATTTCACGCTTTTGCTCGGCTGGCACAGTTCTCATCATAGGCATAATAGCGGTAATCTTGCCACTTTTGCCTAGATATTTAACTCTTAGTTCATCTAATTGCGCTTCGTTAATTACTGTTTTAATTTCAGCGTCAAATTCAACGCTAATCTTTTCAATTTCTTGTTTCATAATTACTCCTTTTAAAAACAAAAAAATCGCCCTACTATTAGGACGAATGATTATCCGTGTTACCACCTAAATTCATTTTACAAAAGCAATCTTGCTATTTATAAAATCTCATTACATTTTTACGGTTTTGTCCGTCTTTGCTTAACACTCCAAAAGGCTTTACCGCAAAGCAACTCCAATGTTGAAATTCATCAAATGCCTTTACTTAAACAGGCTTTCAGCCCACGACCTGTTATCTCTACAAGTTTGCACCCAACTACTGATACATCTTCACAGTATTTATTAACTTAGTGTTTTTACACTTAATACATTTATAGTTTACCACCCAAACATGCTTTTGTCAACAAGTTTTAAAAAATAGTGGCATCAAACCACTATTTTTGTCAACTTTAATACTGATAACTATTACTTTCTTTATTTTTCATAAAATCTTGTTGGTATTTAGCTGAGCATCCGCACCACAACACATTCTTTAACACTTGTAATGCTTCTACTCTTTCAAAGTGTAATGCTACTTTTAATAATTTCAATTCTTTAACCAATTCATTAAGTCTATTATGTAAAAATTCGTATGCTCGTTCCTTGTCAATACTGTATTCATTACTAACATGTACAACTTCTTCAATCCATTCAATTTCGTTGATAATTTTATATACTTTTTGTTTTAGTCCCTTTTCCATATTACATCTCCTTGGGCTAAGTATATAATATAATTTCATTTTTGTCAAGGCACAAGTCGAGATATTTAATACGAACTGTGAATTTTGATTTTGTATTCAAATTCTACATCTTTTAGGAAATCTTCCTTATTTTCAAGACTGTTTAGATATTTAGTAAACTTTTTGTTTTTAAACTTATAAAATTTATCATAAACTTCAATCATATCAATATTTTCGTCTTGCAACTTGGACACCACAACCTCAAGATTTTCCACAATCTTATTGGTTAGCCCGTTTATCACACTATCGTCTACAAACCAGTTTTCAGTATGCAATAGATTTTCAGTTTTTCCTGATTCGATAATTTCGTCTATCAAAATGTACAACTCGATATCATATTTAATCGTAGGTTTACCATCCTTAAAACTTAATTTATACTCCATTTCCTTATTGGTTAAGTCTAGCACTAATCTTGCATCCTTAAAAGTGTTGCTATTAACATTTTCTAACACAAAAGTCCCCAATACATTATCAGGTTGCAACAAGTTAATGTACTTTATTTCGCTTGGTTTAATTTCGGTAAACTTTTTACCTTCCCTAAAAATGGATGTTGTGCCGTCGTTAACAAAATATACTTCTTTACTTTTGCTACTATCGCCACCACTGGTTGCGCTATCGCTAGAATTGCTTGCACTCTCTTCACCACTGTCACCTTCAAGGTTAAGTTTGATGCCATTTACATCTTCGTTTTCACTAATTTTGATTTTTGGCATAATTGATAGTCCCAAATCGCCATAATACCCCTTAAAAAATGATTCAATGTTAGTTTCGGTTGCAACAATGTATTCACGGTTAAAATTGATAATTTCTGCCACATTTAAACTCATATTGTCATTTAATTGCACTATGCAACTTGCAAAATTTTCTACATCACCAGAAAAATTGATTAACACCGCATTGCGTCCAACACGCTTAGTTCTAGTCAAATAATCTAGCGCCTTTAAGGCGTTTTCTTCGCACAATTTATCTCCCATTGCCATAATATCGCATTGTCCAAATCCAATTTGCTTGCCCACTTGAAGTGATATATGGTTAATAGCATTGGTAATATCTAAACCTTTTGCGGTGTACACTTTACGCTTGCTAGACGATGCGGTCAACGGTGTTAAAACAACTGTGCTAACTTCAATTAAATTATCTTCGGTTTGGTCTACCGCCAATGCCGTTACAATTGCTTGAGTTTGACTTTGGGCAGGCTGATTAGTGTATTGAAAACTAATTACTAGCACCAATATGCTTACCCATATTATCATTTTGCGTGGGGAAAATATTTTTTTAAACTTTTGCATACTTCCCCCTTGATTTGTTAGGTTGTTTTGATTTTGGTTTAATCTGTTTACCGCCACCTAAATTGCTTGATTTATCGGCATTGCTTGCCTTATCTCCTTCATTTTGCGTCGATTGAATAATATTTTGACTTTTTGCCGACTGGGCATCGCTTTGCTTTTTATCTTTCTTTTTGATAAAACTTATTGCAAATATTATAATTGGTATTATATACTGCGCCACTATCATTATCCAAACTATTGATTTGTGCAAGAACAATTTTTCAAGCGCAATAGTATGCTCGCCCCAGAATATCCATAATATCAAAATTAAAAATAATATTAGCGTTGCCACAGTGTCATTTTTGATATTAAATATTAACTGCAATCCCCTACAAAACAAATATCCATATATCGCTATATGCAATATTTGAGCCACTGCCCATACCGACACTATTAGCCATGATAATTCGTCCAAGGCAATATTGGCGTTTGATATTTGACTTATATCCGATATAGCAAAGTTGTGAGTAGACGCCATAATTCCGTATGCACCGTAAAAACTCCATAATACCAATTGAACCAATATTATTGCAAGAGCCGAATAGAAAAATACCCTTGACTTTTTCTCGTTTTTAAAATCAATACATCCCGCAAACAGCAACAATTCGCCACCGATGCCAAACCACGCCAGATAATCATAAATTGCTTTAAAAATTGGCTTTATTCCTTTGCTTAACACGGGTAAAAAGAAACTCCAATCAACTGCCCCAAACCCTTTTATGATAATAATTGTAACCCCAATTACAATTATCCACACAAAAAATTCGCTTACTCGCCCAATATTTCTAATCCCTTTGTATATCATATAGCAAGTAACCAGTGATACTGGTATTGCAAATTGAAACCATTCAAATTGAGTATACAAATTTTTTACCAAAAACCACTCCAAACCTTTAGTTTTAATCCCCAAGTGAATAAGCGGAATAAGTGTAAGTGCTATTACAAATATCTTGGCAATAACACTTCCCGTGTACTGTTTGACATAATCATATATATTTTTATCTTTGGCTTGCTTTAGCACTTTTAGCGAACCCCACAATAGTATTGCGTCCACAACCATCATTATCAAAACCGCCAAGTAACCGTCATTTTTACAAGTTTGATACACCAAACTAGGTAGCGATAAAACTTTAAACGCTACCAGCATATAAAATATTATTATTGATGCTTGTCTGTATGACATTCTCATTTTTGTCTTGTCCTATTCCTTTTATTATTTGCTATACTTTGTGGTCTTGTTTTCATTTTTTCTAATGGTGCTTTTATTAAAAAGTCTTTCATATCGCCCTTGATATATGGCGCTGCTGGGGCTAAATAAGCCGATTCGTAAGTGTCAAAACTGCTTAAATATGAAATTACCCATACGCTTAATGCCAATATTCCAAACAAGCCTAGCGTTGCACCCACAAATACATATAATATCCGCAATAGCGAAAATTGGGATGCTTGATTAGGCACAACATAAAATGTTAAACCGCTAAGCGCCACAATCATAACCGCTGGTGGGCTTACAAGTCCCGCATTAACGGCAGTTTCACCCAAAATCAACGCACCCACAATACTAAGCGCCATACCCATATACTGCGGCATATGTAAATTGGCTTCATATAATATTTCAAACAACAGCACTATAAACAGCACTTCGGTAAATGGTGTAAATGGAATTCCTTGCGTCGTATCCATAATGGTTATCAAAAACTCGGTAGGCAATATCTTGTAGTGATATAGTTGTATCGCCACATAAGTGCCAGGTAACAACACCGCCAGCACTACACCAATAAGGCGTAATATGCGCAAAAATGTAACCTTGATGGGCTGTGAATAATAGTCGTCACTGGCTTGCAAATCTTCAATTAATATAAATGGTACTGTTAATACTATTGGTGAGCCATCTACCAAAATTCCAATTCGGCCTTCTAGCATTTTGCTTACTAAAATATCTGGCTTTTCGGTGTCGCCAACTTGCTTGAATATTGACTGTGGCTTGCTTTGTAAATATGCTGATATGTAGTAACTATCCACCACTCCGTCAATATTAATCTTTGATATTCGGCGTTCCACTTCCTTAACTACATTTTTATCGGCAATGTCTTGCAAATATATTACTGCGACTTGGGTTTTAGTATATTTGCCCACCGAAAAACTGTCAATAACTAAATCGGGTGTAGGCAATTTATGTCTTATAAGCGACAAATTGTACTTGATACTTTCATTAAAGCCTTCTCTCGGTCCTTTAATTACGGCAGAACTTGGCGGTTCTTGAATTGGGCGCACTACAATTTTTTCCACATCACAAGTAAGCAATTTGCCCGATTTGTCAATAATTATCCCCGCACGACCTTTTAATAGTTCGGTAACAAACTGATTGATATCTTCTTGCTCTTGCACTTCGTTGTTTGCCAACACTTGCTCTTGAATAAATGTGCAAACATCTCCTTCCAACTGCTCATCATATTCAACCAATGGTTTAATTACACTTTCATTTAACAAGTTGTTATCGGTTAACGGAGCAATATATGTAATAAATAATTGCGTGTCAAAAAACTGCACTTCTCTTACCTTAAAATCGGTACTGAAGTGCAGAATTTGTTTTACTTTATTTAATATTCTACTAGCACTTTTCATTAGTGTTAGTATTCACGATTAATTGTTAATTATTCGCAATTAGATATTAATTGTTTAATCATTATCCGTTATAATTTACGGATTCAACCGCAAGAACGATATATTTATAATCAATTATTGTTACGCTTACTTGACAGTTATATTGTCCACCCAACTCCAACCTAGCATTTTCATATATTGTATTGGTTATGTTGGATGAGATGGTTGTAAGCGCTTCGGCATTTTCAAAGCCACCAGTTACGCCCTTAATATATGTTTCGGCGTCAATATCCACAATTACTCTATGCTTTTTGTTTGCCTTTAACATTGCGTGCATTAAGGCATACTTAACATCTTCGGCGGTTTTGGCTTTATAATTTTGATTTGCAACCAAAGTGTTGCTGTTGTACACGCAAGAATATCTTTCATTTTCGTAATAATCAAAATCAATCGATGCCTTATAATCCGTTGTATCGCCCAAACGCTTGTGCCAAGTAGTCGCTTGTGCGTTTAAAGTTGTGTCGCTAATCAAGAAATACTTATGCAACCCCAATTGATAAGTTGTTGTCTTGTTGCTCTTGGTTACATCAATTGTATAATCAATGGCACTAGCCAAATCTACCGTGTACCATTGTTTTCCATCATAACCATCGTCTTCAATGTCAATGTATACTTTGTTCCAAGAATGTTTTTCGCCGTCTTTTGTTCCATCCACTTTGATGCTATCAATTCCTTCAATGCTACACAACATTACAAACACCTTTGACAAAGATTGGCTTGTTGCTGTTTTGTTTGTTACTTCGTCAAGACTAGTGTACAAGCCATTAGTGCTTAAGTCGTTATATAATATTCCCTCGGCGTATAGGTCTTTTAAATTTCCTAGCATTGTATAAGTATTATCATCTAGCAGTATTTCGTCGTCAACATCGCCCATAGTTATGCTAGTGTTATATGCCACACGCTTGGTCAAAAAGTTGAATATTTGCAATGTCTTTTCATATTCACTCATAGCATCCGAGCATATTTGACGCAAAATAAATCTTGCATTTTCGTACACCGCTTTAGCCACCGCACTATCTCCAACAAAATTAGGACTTTGGTTGTATTGCAATGCTGTAAACAACTGTTCGGTGGTTGTTACATCAACACTTTCTTTTGTGTCAATTGCAAACACATAGTTAGATGACCTTTGGTCAAATGTGTCAATTATTTCCAATTTTTCTTTGTATACTTGGTTTGTGGTTTCAAGCGTTTCAGTTTTAACCTTGTTCAAAGCATCTTCATATCTAAAGATGTATATATTTTTTTCTTCGTTTAAACAGAACTTGCTTTCATCGCCCGCTCCAAGTGACCATGCTCCTATTTCTGGATATTGTTGCAATAGGGTATTTGCAATCGCTCGCATTTTTAGCGCATTAGATGTTAAGCCTGAAACGCTGTCTGCTACCGATTCGGATATTTGCCCTGCCAATGTGTCTAAGTCAACGGCACAATATACCTTTAAATTATATTCCAATGTATTGTACATCCACACATCTTGATTGTACAAATAATGATACCATAATAAATGTTGTAAATCTTCGATATCGCCAATTTTATAATTGTATGTATTTCCATACATTGATATTGTATTACGCTCAAAGTCAATTGCCGATTGCATAGTGTATGTGTATGGATAACTGCTGATTTGACTGGTTTCGTACTCATTGCCGTTGCCTAACGCCTTAATTTGAATTGTGTACAAACCTTCCTTGTTTAGGCACAAATACTCACCACTTCCAATGTCTAGCGTTGGAGTATCGCTTTGCTCAACATAAATTGACTTCTTTAATACATTTTTGCCATATGAATTATAGTAAACATATACTTGATATCCTGAACTGTTGGTAACCTTATCCCAACTAACATCAATTTCGCCATTGCTTGAACTTCCGCTACGCTTGGTAACATTGATATTTTCAACGCTTGCTAATGTTTCGCCCTTGGTTAAACGATATGGATTCCCGCTACTTGCCGAATCGGTATAAAATCCGCCTTCAAGCGCCATTGCTTTTACATAAATACGATACACGCCGTTGGCTTTTACATATTCACTAATATCGGCAACTCCGCTACTTAATTCAAATTCCACATTATATGTTTCGTCATCGGCTTTTAATATGGTTACAATATACTTGGCTGCCAAAGTTTGCTCTTTAAATGTTAGTATATATACACCCTCATCTTTAAGCGCTGTTACATTAATATCGCTAACGGTGTCAAGTTGCTTAGTGCAAGTGTAAGTTATGCTTGATATAGCCGAATCTTTAATATACAAGTTATTGTCGATTGCCTTTGCTTTAACCATAAAACTATATTGACCCGCATTGGCAAAATATGATGTAATATCTATTTGATTGTCTTGGAAAGTATGCTCGCCAATGGATATATAGTTTATCCACACTTCATAACCCGATGCCAAAGCGCCTTCGCTTTCGTTTACATTAACATTTAAATAATACTTTTCGCCAACTTTTTCAATTGTAAGTATTGGCGAACTTAGTGTGCGTACATTTTGCAATAATTGTTCGCCCGATATTTCGCTATCTTGTTCGGCACTATTTATAACATTTATTGCTTGAACCTTGATATTGTAACTATTTGCATCGCTAATATACGCTGTAATATAAATAGTGTTGGTTGTAAACAAATGGTTTACCATAACATCATTTAAATAAATTACATATCCATAACAATTGTCTACTGAGTCAAAAGTTAAGTATGTACTATCTGCCATTGAAGTAATTACAACATTTTCAAGTGCTGGCAACTTGGTTGTATATTGTATGTCTTTTGTAGTTTCGCTTTGCTTATATCCGCTTGCTAACGCAATTACCCTTACTTGATAGTTGTTAGGTTGGCATACGGTTGACAAATCCAGTTCGGTAAGCGTTACAAATTTAGCATATCTAAATACACTATTTACAATTTCCACATAATATCTTGTTGCATTTGGCACGCTGTTCCAACTAAGTTTTCCGTTCTCCAAGTTTATACTTGTGCTATCCAATTGAGGCATACTGCTGTCAATATATGTAACATTGCTAAGTTGGGACGAATAGCAATTGGTGTTATTGCTGATTGCTTGCACTCTTATGCCCGCCGTGCCAATTTCGCTTAAAGGTAACTCTATTTGAGTAACTTCTTTGGTTACGGTTTTATATTTTTCATCATTCAAATATATTGCAAATCCGCTTAAATAATTTGAATTAGTTGAAGTAATATTTATTTTGCCAACAGTGGTTGTGGTACTTAGTGTGATTTGTGGCGTTGATAGCACGCTTACAAATTTGCAAGCAATAGTGTTTGAAAATGCCGAGCCATTAAAATATTTTCCACTTGCATTGGCCTTGACGCTAATATTTAATAATTGTGAATTGTTTATTGATATTCCTTTAGCATTGATAAAGGATGTTAATTTTAGTATATATACATTATCCAAATCGTCTGGCTTTAAAAAACTATTTAGTTCATTTTGTGTCAAAGTGTAATTAATTCCATTGATATTTAATGTAAAGTTATCCACATTTTCGCTTGACACAAAACTTAACAACATCTCACCGCTATCCACATCATAATTTGTGGCTAAATTGTATGGGGTTGTAAGAGTGATTGTGTGAGTGTATGTAACTTGGTTTGAATATATGCTTGGCAAATATTCGCTATTTTCGCTCACTGCACGGACCTTAAACACATATTCGCCCTTGTTTACTAATATATTTGAAAAGTTAAATGTGTTGGTTTGAAATCTATGCGTTGTTTCCATTGTTGGATTGGCAGTGGTTACTACCACATCATAAAATTCGGCATTATCCACTTTGTTCCAATTTAGTGTTGTGCCATCTACGGCAATTACTGGGGCAGACAATACCTTGGTGTAGGTATATTTATATTCTTCGGTAAATTTGCTATCAAAATACTTATCCCCGCCAGCCTTAACTTTGATAGTGTATGTTTGTGGCAAGGTGATTATCTTGGAAGCATCAAACTGAATTGTCCCGCTCCCTGTAGATTTGACAGTAACCGACATATCGTTGATATAAATATTGTAGTACTCGGCATTTTCCACCTCGTCAAAAATAATCAAACTTTTATTACCGTCTGATTGCACAGTGACTTCTTGCGGGGAAGATAATGTACCTAATTTTTTTTCATTATCTCCACAGCCCGTAATCATCAACACACTTAATAATGCAAATACGAACAAGAACTTCTTTTTCATATTACCCCTTAACATATTATGTCTAATATTATTTTAATTATATAATAAATTAACCAGCAAAAGCAAACAAATTTATTTATTTTTACATTTTAGGTCATAATTTGACATTTTTATTACGCATATTTAAGTAGGTTTATAATATAGATGTTATAAAGGAGCGAATATGTATTTAAGTGAATTATTGCAAAAACCAATACTTAGTTTGTACGAAGGAGAATTGCTGGGGAATATTACTAAGGTATTCTTTGATAAATCCAAAAAAAAGATTAAAAGTTTTGAAATAATAAACGATGAAGAAATTAGTTATTGCCTATATCCTAAATTTATTTACACACTTGGCAAGCACGCCATAACAATCAAAAATAAGCAACATTTAGTTCTTTCGCTTAACGAAAATAATGATAACGCCACTTTGCTTCCTATCAATGTCAAAGTATATTCTTTGCAAGGCGAATATTTAGGCGTGGTAAACGATTATTCAATAACCGATAAATATGAAATCGAAAATCTAATTTTGGACAACCAGCAACTAATCAACATTAACGACATTGCATCTTGTAGCAACAATTCGGTTGTGGTATATTATTCGCAAGAACATGTTAATATTAAATCCTTCCGTTACCGCATACAAAATAAGTCCAACAATCAAGATAATGCAAAAGTAAAAGTTTTACCAAAACTATTTGCATCTTTCAACAAGATTGCCCCTAACCCTTCCAGCCCTAAGGAAAACTTTATAGTTGGCAGAATATGCACTAAAGACATTGTTGACAATCAGCAAAATATTATCATTAAGCAAAACTCAACTATCACCGAACAAGTTTTGGCTCTTGCTAGTAGCAAAAACAAACTTCAAGATTTAATGAAATATAGCAAATTAAAATAATATTTATTTAAAATAAATTTAATCACTTTAAAATCAATCTAAAATAATTATTTTAATTAAAAGCATAAAAATAAATAATTAAAATTTAAATATTATTTGCTTTATTTAAGCCAATTAGTATTTATTTTATAATTATTTATTTTTTATTAATATTTTTATTTAATTTTGCAATTTAATTTTATTAATTTAATTAAATTGATAAAAAACTAACCGTGTTACGCAAAGTTTTAAAAACATTTAAATGCAACTGCTCATCTTCCAAAATTCTTGCAAACAAATTTTTTAGTGATTGATTATTTACCATCATTTGCGCATTTGTATAATTTTTAATTGCTTGTTCTTCGCCTTGGATGTTTGCATCTAGCATATCTTTTAGTTTTGTTGAATAATTTATGTAATTTGTGTTAAACGCTTGCCCTTTACTATTGTCATATTTAGGCACTCCGCCAAATTCAATAATTGCATTTCTAAGCACTTCTAAATGCTCCATTTCCACCACGGCAATTTCTTCAAGGATGTCGGCAATATTATTGTCAATTTGTCGTGCTATACCCGATTGAAACACATATTGAAGTATTGCCAGCAACTCTCCCTCACGGGACGACATCAAGTCCTTTAATATTAATACGGTTCTAGGGTCGTTTGTTGCATTTGTGATTTCCGGATAGGGTGTATTTGCCCTAATTTTGATATTTGATGTTTCCATATAATCTCCTATTTGTTTATATGAAAATATTAAAATTTTTGTACTTTTTAATTTAGGTGTTTGTTTTATTATTTATAATATGATATCATAATATATATAATAAGTGGCTATATATTATAGCACAACATTAAAAGGGGCTTGTATGAATAAGTCAAAACCAATAGTTGAAGGTAAAAAGGCATCAAAATCGAAAACCTCAACAACCAAATTTCAAAACTTTAAAACCGATTTAACCACGGGGTTAAATCAATCTCAAGTGGATGAGCGAACTTTGGCGGGGCTAACCAACTCCACCGAAACTAAAACTTCCAAAAGTTATGCAAAAATATTGTTTAGCAATATTTTCACATTCTTTAACATAATATGTTTGTCATGCGCTATTGCATTGTGGTTTGTGGGTTCTTGGTCGGACACAATATTTATGCTAATTGTTATTGCTAATACTTTGATTAGCATTATCCAAGAAATCAAAGCCAAAAAGACGATTGATAAACTAACCCTAACCAACTCAAATTTTACCAAGGTGTTGCGTGACGGCGAAGAAATTGAAATTTATAAAAAAGAAGTGGTCGTTGACGACATTTTAATACTTGCATCTGGTATGCAAATAGCATCGGATAGCATAGTGGTTGACGGAAGCGTTGAAGTAAACGAAAGTTTGCTTACTGGCGAAGCGCACCCTATTAGAAAAAATGTTGGCGATACTCTAATGGCTGGTAGTTTTGTATCTAGCGGAACTTGTAAAGCGCAAGTAGAAAAGGTTGGTAGCGCAAATTATATTGAAAAATTATCTAGTAAAGCCAAAAAATATTCCAAGCCTAAAAGCGAACTACTAGCATCCCTTACATTTATTATTAGGCTAATTGGCATTATAATAATTCCTTTAGGTACATTAATGTTCTTTAATAATTATAAGGTATATGACGGAAATTTATATAACACAATCACCAAAACAGCGGGTAGCATTATTGGTATGATACCAGCGGGTATGTTCTTGCTAACTTCGGTAGCGTTGGCGGTGAGTGTAGTTAGACTTGCCAAAAAACGCACATTGGTTCAAGAATTGTATTGTATTGAAATGCTTGCAAGAGTAAATGTGCTATGCTTGGACAAAACTGGCACTTTAACCGACGGTTCAATGAAAGTGCGTGAAATGGTAAACATTTCTTCTGGCAAATACGACGATAAAAATATAAACAAAATTGTGGCATCCATCGTTGGCTCATTCCACGAAGCAAACCACACCGCTATAGCATTAAAATCTTTCTTTGGCAAAGGCTCACTTACTGCTGATAAATCAATTCCATTTTCGTCCGAACGAAAATTTATGGGTTGCACATTTAATAAAATTGGAAGCTTTAAAATAGGTGCATATGAATATGTAACCAAAAACCCATCATCCAAACTTAAAGCCCATGCAGAAGAATATGCATCTAAGGGGTTTAGAGTGTTAATGCTGGTTGAAAGTGATAAAAATTTTTCAAATGATAATAGCGTGCCTATTGCATTTATATTGTTGGAAGACAATATTCGTAAAGATGCTCAAAATACCATTAAATGGTTTAAGGAAAACTCGGTTGATATTAGAGTAATTTCGGGCGATAACCCTGTAACCGTTAGTGAAGTTGCAAGGCGTGTGGGCATTGATAATTACGATAGTTACATTAGTTTGCAAGGCATGTCCAAGCAAGAAGTTATTGAAATTGCCGATAAATACACAATATTTGGTCGTGTAACACCTGAGCAAAAGGCAACCTTAGTTAAGGCACTTAAAGCAAAGGGCAAAACAGTTGCAATGACTGGTGACGGTGTAAATGATATTTTGGCATTAAAGGAAGCCGATTGTTCAGTGGCGATTGCGGCGGGTAGTGATGCTGCAAGAAGTGTATCTCATCTAGTGTTGTTGGACAGCAACTTTAGTTCAATGCCTAGCGTAGTAGCCGAAGGTAGGCGTGTTGTAAATAACATCCAAAAATCATCTTCATTGTTTTTAATGAAAACCTTGTTTACTATAATAGTATCAATTATGGTGCTAATTTTAGGCAAAAGTTATCCATTTAGCCCAGTTCAATTTATGGTACTGGAATACTTTGTAATTGGTTTGCCATCCTTCTTCCTAGCATTGCAACCTAATCATAATATTATCAAAGGTAAATTCATATCTAATTTGTTAAAAAATGCCTTGCCAGCAGGCTTGGTGCTTGTATTAAACGCTGTTGCAATATATATTTATCAACATTTTATGGGCATCTCAAATGCAACTCTTGCCACAATGGCATCGATTGCCATCACTTGCACCGGCTTAATTGTTTTGTTTAACATTTGTAGACCATTTAATATTATGCGTGGTATTTTGATGTTTACAATGGCAGCGCTTGCACTGTCAATAATAATATTCTTGCCAAACTTGCTATCCTATGTAACTTTAACTACTACCGAATTGTTGTTTACGATTATTATTGTTGAAACATCTTACCCAATATATTGCTTGCTCACCAAAGCATTTGATAGCATTAAGCGAATAACGCCGGAAGATAATTAAAAATACAACTAAGCATTTAACTTGGTTGTATTAATAAATATTATCAATAAGATTATCCTTTACAACAAAGTGGTATACTCCTATCACTTTGTTGTTTTTTAATGCAATGTACGCATCTTGTTCATATAAATAAATATAATTATCAAACCCTTTAAAATATTCTTCCAATGTTTTAATATCAATCACCGATTTAAGTTCGTATGATAATTTACTGTGGGCATATTTTAACCTGTCGCACTTGATTGCTTCCAAAAAGTATATTATATTAAATTCAAAATTTATTTGTCTACGCTCATCCCCTTTGTCGATTACCGATTTATTTGTAATTGTCTTGGTTTCAAATTCGTATTTTGCCAATTTGCCAACATTAAATATATTAGGTAAATGACTATAAATTTGTATGTATTGTTTATTAATTTCACTATCAATATTTTGCCCGCAGTATATAATTTGTTTATTATCAAATAATATCACGTACTTTTTGTCTAACTCTAACTCAAGTACGCCATATTCAATATTGTTTTTATCAATTTTTTGAAATTTTGCGCTTATGTATTTACCCTTAATATTGCCGTAATAAGTGCCGTTAAAATAAATATAACTTGTTGTTAAGTTTTCAATTAATTTTAAATTAGCACCCTTGATTAAATATTGCTTTATATTTTCTTGCACAATAAACGGTTTAATTTCACACAACAACGCACTTTCGCTCAACTTATAAAAATTTATTTGACTGTGTTGTTGCTGTAAAAGCGTTTCTTTGGTTATTATCATTACCCCCGACGTATGTTTAGGGTATACCATAACTATTTCATCCACTTCAAATTTAATACAACAAATACGACCCGCCAATAGCGTTGTTTGGGTTTTGCCTCTAAGTATTAAATCCTGACTTGAATATAGATACAATTGCACATTATTATATATGCAAGTTACACCATTTTTGTTTTTAATGTATACTTACGTCACTTTTGGTCAATTATTTAGTTATGATAAACACAGCCAAAATAATCAAATTTAAACCCATATTAAAACAAAACTACAAACTTACCTTAAAGCCTCTTTCACGACTTGAAAATATAAATATTTTTGCAATGCCATCCAAAATTAAGGATAAAGATATTATAGCAATGTTTAAAGGTCTTTTATCATTAGTAAAAGAAAAAGCCCAACAAGAACAAACTGAAAAATATTTAAAACTTAAACTTAAATATAACAGATTAAAATACTTGTACGACAAAGCAAGGCATGCATAACTTATTCTCATATATATTCCCCGCACATTTTGATTGCAATTTAAATAACAAATACTAACTAAAAGATAAATCAAAATCTACTTCTCAACACCAGCCATACAAAAAAGGAAGACCGTTATGTCTTCCTTTTTTAGTTTCGTTCTAGGCCTAACCTGCCCAGCACCACCTTTGGCGCTCTCGCTTTGTTGTAGGTCAAGCGATAAGTCCTTGGCGTAAGGCTACGCCTTCGTTACTGGTTGGTGTAACTTTAAGTATTACTGGTTGGAATAATACCTCTTTTCAGAAGTCCCCTTTACTTCTTACCTTAATCTCGCTGTCATTTCTTGCTATGCGTTTGGGTTGGTTATCTCGATTACTACCTTTGTAACATTTGAACCTATCTCGAATACTTCATTTATTCCGTACTCTACATATTCACTGCTACTTGTATATATCTTGATACTTGCATTAAATAGGCTAGCACTCGTTATTGTCACTTTCCAATTTCCTGCATATAATGGTTCTGTTCCTGAACTGAATAAGTTGTTAGACAAGGTGTATCCAAATCCTATGTCCGTATTGGTTAGTTTGGCTCCTATTCCTTCATCTATTACTACTTGTACACTTCTTTCTGTTGTGTCTCCTGGAATGTACCATTTCTCTAGCACTACCGGTTGCGCTCCTGATAGATCTTGTGTAAATGATTGTGACTCCCATGTGTACACTCCATTTGCATAACTCCATTCGTTTGCATTAAATTGGTCTCGTGACGTTGTCACTCCCCCTATCTTAATACCTACGAAACCATAGCCTGTATTACTTTCGGTGATTAATATATCTACCTTTGATTCTTCTACTACATATTTTGTTGATTCTATCATTACTGTATCGTTGCTATCTGCATCTACACTGTATTTTGCTACAACTGTACTTCCGTTTACTACATCTCTATCTGATGCGTCATAAACTTTTGCTGGTTTAATTTCAATCGAACTATCTTCTTTTGATATCAAGTCGCTTACAGATGTACTAATTGTTGTTTGCTTTGTGTTAGATGCTTCAGTTTGTCCGTTAACTGCCACATTATTAATTACATAATGTTGATTGTCAACCTTACCAGCTGATAAGTCAATAGTAATATTTGAACTTTCAAACACTGTTAAAGTGTTGTCTTTGTAAGTATGAGCAACTGTATTGTCTTCATATTTGCTTTCAATAGTATTACTAATTGCACCATCTTCATTGTTTGCAATTGTCATATCAATTTCAACTACTTTGTCAAATGTTAAAGTAATTGTAATTGAATTTGAACCGTTTAGTAATTCATCATTAATTGTAATTGATGGGCTTGTATATTGTGCTGTTAAACTTGTTGCAGAACTAATATATTGTGCATCTCCATTTCCGATTACATACTTTATCAAACCATAGTTTGCATTTGGTTTTGCTGTAAATGTTACATTGCTTCCTACTACAACTTCGTTGGTTGTTCCAGAAACTGTATTGTTTACTACTCCTGTTCCGCCTGCGTTTGTAACAATGTTTACATACACTGCTGGCACTTCTAGTGTAAATGTTGTGCTTGCACTGTTGTGGTTGTCATCTCCTGCATATCTTACTGTGATTGTTTGAGTACTTGTACTCTTTGTTGCTGTAATATTTATGGTTGATACTTTACTGGTCATTGCTCCCGCACTGATTGTTGCATAACCACTTGCTCCT
>JAFULP010000040.1 GCA_017473285.1 Clostridia bacterium | reverse complement strand
GGTATGCTATTTAATCCTATTGCTGATGTGGTGCTGGATGTATTGGTAAACGCATACTTGTATATCTTGGTTGGTACTGATATTGGACTGCTACTTACATCATCTTCAATTACTATTTCTTCAGTAGTTGTATCACCAGATGTACCAGTGTCAACATGACCTCCGCTCGGGTCGTCTGCCAACATTTCCACATCGGGCACATAGTTTAGTTCTAGCTTGCTAGAACCTTGTTCTATAATGTACCCCCACACACTTATCTAACAAGGCTTTTTAAAGCAATTTCTAGCGTTTTAATGTCATAAAATGTATTATCGGAACTTACAGATACACGCACCGCTCCCCTATCTTGCATATTAAAATGTTTATGTGCAAGTGGAGCACAATGAAGCCCTGAGCGTGTGCAAATGCCAAACTTTTCATTTAAATAATCACTTACAAAACTGCTGTCATAATCCGCAACATTAAAACTATATACCCCAGTCGTATTCTTAGCATAATATAGCGTGATAAAGTCAAGATTATTTAACATTTGGCTTAAATATCTATTTAATCTGCTTTCCTTTTCAATAATATATTTTTTGTTTTTAATTACATAATCAATGCCCGCACCTAAACTTATAATAGGGATATTGGCAAGTGTACCCGCTTCAAAACTTTCGGGCATGGTGTTAGGCTGAATTAAACTCTCACTAAATGTGCCTGTTCCGCCAAAAAGTATGGGTTGCAACTTAATATTATTTTTAACAACCAAGCCACCCACTCCACCTATACCATACAAGCCTTTGTGACCAGCAAAAGCAATCATATCAACACCGCTTAGGTCTTCAAAAATATGCCCGGCACCTTGAGCAGTGTCCACCAGATGTAATAAATTGTGCCGTTTACATAAATTATTTATTTCATTAACATTTATCCGCTCGCCAGTAACATTACTTGCCTGAGTAGTAATTATCATATAGGTATTTGGCTTAATTGCCCGCTCAAAAGATTTAATACTGATGTCATCAAGCACACTATATTCAATTTTGCCCAAACTTTTTAAATGCTCTAACGGCCTAAGCACCGAATTATGTTCTAAGTATGTTGTAATTATATGCCCACCTTGTTTTACACTGCCAAGTATGCCTAAATTAAGCGCACTTGTGCAACCGGATGTAAAAATACAAGTATGATTGTTGGCGTTAAAAACCTTAAGCACTTTTTCCCTTGTTTCATACACCTTTTCAGCACTTGCTTGGGCAAGTTTGTGCGCTCCACGGCCAGCATTGGCGGTGTATAGGTTCATTGCTTTGTTTACTGCTTGTTTTACTTCTAATGGCTTGTAGTAAGTTGTAGCCGCATTATCTAAATATATCATATAACACAATATGAAAAATAAAAAAATATAGTGATATAAGGAGATAATTTTATGAGATATACAATTGTAATGTTTACTTCTCGCACTGATACAATGCGTTTTTATAGTTTAATAAAAAGATTTGATGGATTTTGCTCGCTTATCAACACTCCGCACAGTTTAGCACGCTCGTGTGGAATTTCGATAAAAATTTCAGGTACATTAATAAACATCGCCCAACAATTAATTGCTAGCAATAATTTTTCATCTTTTAAAGGAATTTTTGAAATAAATATTGTAAACAATCGTGATATTCCAACAAGAATTTACTAACTGGTCTTGACTATAAGCATATTATTTGCTAAAATATATGCATGAGAAAACCTAAAATAGATGAAATTTTAAATTTTCTTAACACTCAGTTCCCTGACGCTAAATGCGAACTAGATTATAGCACCCCTTACCAGTTGCTTGTGGCGGTAATACTGTCAGCACAATGCACTGACAAGCGTGTTAATATTGTAAGTAAGGAACTATTTAAAGTTGCTCCCACGCCTAAAAAAATGCTTGAATTGGGCGAAGAAAGGTTGAAAAAAATTATTCATAGTTGCGGTTTTTACAACAACAAGGCTAAATCAATAATTTCCGCCACCAAAAGTATAATTAACGACTATAATGGGCAAGTTCCTAGTAATATGGAGCAATTGTCAAGTTTAAGCGGTGTCGGGCGCAAAACTGCAAATGTAGTGCTGGCCGAAGCGTTTAATACCCCTACTATTGCTGTTGACACCCATGTATTGCGTGTAAGCAAGCGTTTAGGGCTCACCGCTGAAAATAGCACACCTGAAAAATGCGAGCAGGAATTATTAAAACTTATTCCTGCATCCAATCAAGCCAAATTTCATATCCAAGCGGTATGGTTTGGCAGATACTTTTGCAAGTCTTTAAAACCTGAGTGTGAAAATTGTAAATTAAAAAATATATGTAAAAGGAAATAATATGTATTTAGACAAAGCAACCATTTCAATAAAAGCAGGCAACGGCGGTGACGGTGTTGTTAGTTTTCATAGGGAAAAATATGTAGCCAATGGCGGTCCCGATGGTGGCGACGGCGGTAATGGCGGAAGCATTATATTTGTAGCCAGCGATAAGGTTAATACTTTAAACAACTTCATGTATGAAAAAAAGTTCTTTGCTCAAAATGGTGGCAACGGTAGTGGCAAATTGTGCAATGGCAAAAAAGGTGAAGATTTGTGCATTACAGTGCCTTGCGGTACGGTAATTAAGGATGCCGAAACCGATAAAGTTTTAGCCGACATGTATGAAGACGGTTTTGAATATGTGTGTTTAAAAGGTGGTCGTGGTGGCAAGGGCAATGCTTTCTTCAAGTCCCCTACCCGTCAAGCCCCACACTTTTCGCAACTAGGCGAACAAACCAAGGTGTACAAAATATTGCTTGAATTAAAAACTATTGCCGATGTAGCCCTAATTGGTAAGCCAAATGTAGGTAAAAGCACATTGTTATCAGTTATAAGCAATGCTAAGCCTAAAATTGCAAATTACAACTTCACCACACTTCATCCAAATCTTGGCGTAGTTAAATATTATGACAATACCTTTGTGGTAGCCGATATTCCGGGATTGATTGAAGGTGCATCTGCTGGCGCTGGGCTTGGGCACGAATTTTTGGCGCATATCGAGCGCACCAGATTACTTGTACATGTTATTGACGCTTCTGGCTATTATGGCAACGTTCCTAGCGAAGATTTTAAAATGATTAATAACGAATTAAAACTATATAACACCCATCTTAGCACTTTGCCACAAATTGTTGTATTTACCAAAACCGATTTGATAGATGACTTGGATAATCGCATTGCCGAATTTAAAAAAGCGACCAAATTTAAGGGCGAAGTTATAGGTATCAGTTCTATCACTCACTCTCAAGTAGACACTTTAATTAAAACAATTTATGAAAAACTTCAAACCCTACCTAAACCAGAACCTATCGCTGCCGAATTGCAAGAATTGCATGTTGAAGACATAACTTCGCTTAATATCGAAAAGATTGATGCTCACACCTATCGTGTTAGTGGTGGATATATTCAAAACTTACAGCGTGGCATTGTGTTTACCGACACTGCTTCTAACGGATATTTTCAATATAGGCTGGAAAAGGACGGCATTATGGACAAAATTCGAGAAGCAGGCGCAGTTGAAGGCGACACAATTTGCATGGGTAACCTTGAATTTGAATTAGTTGATTAACCTGCCTAAAAGTTACAAATTATAAGCAATTATTGAATAAATCAATTGTTTTACACAAATAAATTAATTAAAAGGAGAAATTATGATAACCAAACAAGAACGAATTAAACTTCGCAGTTTAGCCAGCGCCATTAAGCCTACAGTTTGGGTAGGTAAAGATGGTTTTGACTTGGCAGTTTACGAGCAAATCAAGCAAGAATTATTTAATCACGAATTAATTAAAATTTCATTAAACCCTTCTATGGACAAACTTGATGAAAACGGCCTTAGTGAACTCGCAGCCAAAACAGGCGCTGATATCGTAACCCAAATTGGCAAAAAGATTGTTTTGTACAAGTTAAGTTCTAAAAAGGGCTTAAAGCATGTGTTAGATTAAAACACAAAAACTTCTTAATTTAAGAAGTTTTTATTTTTTATATTTGATTTATTTTTATGTTTTGTTTGTTTTAATTTTTATTTATTATAAATATGATTTCTTTTAATTATTACTTAGTTTTGTTTTATTTATTTTAGCACTATTTTTTTAATATTATTTATTTTTATATTTATAAATTAATCTTCAATAATAATCATATCATCAAATTTGGAAGAAACATCATCGTCTTCCGTCTTTTTTTCTTTTTTAGGTTTACTTTTAGGCTTAAATAGTTCAAATATTTTAGTTATATCTCCAAGTCCGCCCCCACCGCCACTGCCTCCGCCACCAAGCATTGACATAAGCGGTTTTAGCATATCCAGTTTACCCGACATAAGCATTGGAAGCATTGATTTAAAATCAAACATTGAATTGTTTTGCGGTTGCGGGTTGTGATGTTGCGGTTCGGGTGGTGCGGGTCTATCAAATTCATTTCTGTTATAATATGGTCTTGCATTTTCATACGGTTCGGGAAAAATAACTTTTTCAACATCTTGCGCCTTTACATCCTTTTCCTTCATCTTTTGCGCACTCCCCGCCACATATGCATTTCTATCCATTTGCAAAGCATTTACCCTGTCGTTATTAAGAATATCTCCCAATCTCATTTCGCACCCCTAATCATTTACTCAATTCTTGCACCAATCGCTCAAATTTGCAACGCACCAGTTCTCTGTCCACCCCTTCCACAAATACTCTTACCTTTGGTTCTGTTTCACTTTTTCTAACCACCACCCTCATATCCTTACAAGTTTGCTCAAATTCAATCCCCGCCTTACTTTCTTCAATATTTAAACTTTTACTTAAACTATGTAATTCCTTGTATCCACTTAATAACTGCTCAAATGTTTGCCCTGTCCTATTTAAAATATTCAAGAGTTCGATTGCCACTCTAACACCATCACTTGTGCTTGATTTATCTAAAAATATATGTCCACAACTTTCTCCACCCAATTTAATATTCTCTTTACGCATTCTGTCGCTAACATATTTAGTACCTACTTTCTCTCTAATCAATCCAACGCCAAGCCTTCGCAATGATATTTCCAAGCCTAAACCGCTGATTTGCGTGCCAACCACTTTATCGCCAAACCCAAGTTGTTGAGTTGCTAAAATATACAGTATTTTATCTCCATCAACTATATTGCCATTACAATCTATTGCCACAACTCTATCAGCATCCCCATCAAACGCAAATCCAATTTTTTTACTTCGCCTACACACCGCCTTTATTGTGTCTAAATTTTCGCTCCCGCACTCATTATTGATATATTTTCCACTTGTTTCATTGCCTATAATTTGTTGTTTTGCAAAAATCTTTCTCACCACATCCACACTAGCACCATTAGCACAATCAAACACGCATCTTATATCGTTGGGGTTTAATTGATTTTTCAATTCACGCAAATATAATTCCTTATACTTGCCAATATTTACAATTTTTCCGTAATCCTTAGTTTTATAATTTTTAATTTCTAAATTATGTATCTCTACAATTTCACCAAAACTACTAAAACATTTCAATCCATTATACTCGTACGAATTGTGCGAAGCCGTAATCATTATACCCAAACTAAATTTAAATTTTTTAGTTAAATATACAAGTTCTGGTGTGGTTGATATGTCTATTGTGTACACCGTTACACCTTTAGCCAACAACACACTTTCAACAACGCTTAAAACATAATCGCTTGATACTCTGTTGTCTTTTCCAATTATAATAGACGGTTGCAATTTGTTTGCATATATATAACTAACTACTTGCTTTGCAAATTTTCTTATTGCTCTCTCATTCAAATCTTTGCCCACCACTCCACGCAAACAGTATCTTTTATTTCCCATAATGCTCCTTGCATTTATGTATGTTGCTAAATATTTTTTTGTGAAATAAATTAAATATCTTAAATAAATATTTAATTATTAATTTTTTATTTTAATTAAAATTAATTATATTATTTAAATTATTAATTTTAAAATAAATATTAATTTATTACTTGTTTTAAGTTGTTTGTATTAATTATTTTTTATTTAATATTTATTTAAATTTAATTACTGCTTTTATTTTTTATTTAATATATTTGACTTTTTAATTAAATAAATATACACTTAAAATATATAGGAGATATTATGAAAAAAACAAAAATAATTGCAACATTAGGACCAAGTTCCGCCAATCCAAAAACATTAAAGGAAATGGTTGACGCTGGCTTAAATGTTGCTCGAATAAATTTTAGTCATGGCAGTTTACAAGAAAATCAACAAAAACTTGATTTAGTCAAATCCGTACGAAGCAAACTTAAATGCCCACTATCTATAATGGTAGACACCCGTGGACCGGAAGTTCGTGTTAAAAAATTTGAAAATGATAGTGTAATGCTAAAGCATGGTCAAGAGTTTACTTTTTATGGTGATGATAGATTAGGTAATATTGATGGCGTATCAATTACTGAGCCAAGTATTTTACCCAGACTAAAAGTTGGCAATACAATTTTAGCAAATGATGGCTTAATTGTTTTAAAAGTAATCAAAAAAGGTAAAGGTTATGTTACCACAAAAGTTTCTACTGGCGGAAAACTATCAAACAACAAGGGTTTAACTTTCAAAAACTTTGACCTAAAACTTCCATTTATCAGCGAGCGTGACAAAGTCGATTTAATATGGGCATTCAATAATCAATGTGACTATGTTGCTTGTTCGTTTGTCACAACTAAAGATGACATTTTAGAAATTAAAAAGTTAATGCAAAAATGCAACTATTCTTGCAAAATCATCGCAAAAATCGAGTCTAGTTTAGGTGTTAAAAACTTGGTTGAAATACTAAAGGAATGTGACGGCGTTATGGTTGCACGTGGCGATTTGGGCGTTGAATACTCAGTTAGCAAACTTCCCAGTCTTCAAACCAAAATC
>JAFULP010000039.1 GCA_017473285.1 Clostridia bacterium | reverse complement strand
TTTTGTGTTATTTGTTTCATTAGTTTGGCAAATCCGTTTGTAAAAATATTTTTCGGCTCAAATTTAACATTGTCTTTCGCAACGACAATCGTAATAGGAATTAATTTGTATTTGTATCATATTAGACAAGTCGTTTATATATTTAAAGACTGTAAAGGGCTATTTGCCGAGAATAAATTTGCGCCACTTATAGAAGCCTTGATAAATTTAATTGTATCATTAATTTTAGTGCATTATTTAGGCATCATAGGTGTAATTTTAGGTACGATAATTAGCAATATTTTAGTACCATTATGGAATGAGCCATACATATTGACTAAATACTATATGAAAAAGTCTACCATAAAATATCTTGGGAGGATTTTGTTGTATACGACATCTACATTGATTTCAGGGGTGGTGACGGTATTTGTTTGTAGTTTTATTCCAGATGGTTCAATATGGTATTTGATATTAAAGTTTGTTGTATGTGGGGTGGTTGCAGGTGTAAGTTTGATTGTTACAATGCTTCCATTTAAGGAATTTAAAGAATGCGTAAGTTGGGGGAAATCCATATTCAGTAATTTTAGGCGCAAAGATAAAAAGAATAGTAATATTGAAATAAACAATAAATAAGATACAAAAAACCTAGCAAATGCTAGGTTTTTGTATGGCGTGTAAGGCAAGGCGAATATATAAAAAACAAAAAACTTAGCAAACGCTAAGTAATAAATATGGTGCGTCGTAAGAGGGCGAAGCGTTAAGAAAACAATTGATAATTGTTTTTAGCCCGAGCCGGGAGAAATCTATGATTTCGGTCCGACCGACAGGGCGAACCCTTTATGGGTCGAATCTCTTACACAACATAAACATAGATACATAGAAAAATAAAAAAACTTAGCAAACGCTAAGTAATAAATATGGTGCGTCGTAAGAGATTCGAACTCCTGGCCTTTGGTTCCGTAGACCAACGCTCTATCCAGCTGAGCTAACGACGCATATATATTAAATTGCAAATAAATAGCAATCTATTTGCAATGACTACTATAGTATACAAGATTAATGACGAATTGTCAACTGGTTTTTAAAAAATAATTTTTATATGACTGATTTTGTTGAAAATATTGGAATGAAATTTTGAATGGTATGTCTTAAATTGTCAGTGTGAGCATATAATTTGGTATGAAAAAAGTTCAACTTGTAACAAATATTATAATAGTGGCAATACTGGTGGGGTTAACAGCGGTGGCAATACCGTTTAGCAGTAGTGTGCGCACAAGTGTAAATCCTAATGTGATTTATCAAGGCAATACAAATAATAACAAAGTGTGCTTTATGATAAATGTGTATTGGGGAACGGAATACATTGAAGATATGCTGGATGTATTAGACTTGTATAATGTAAAAACTACTTTTTTTGTTGGCGGGAGTTGGTTAGCTAAAAATGTAGAAGTTGCTCAAGAAATTTACAAGCGTGGGCACGAAATCGGCAATCACGGATACAATCATAAGGACCATGACAAATTAAGTTATCAACAAAATTATGATGAAATACATAAAACACATTTACTTGTAAGTGCCAATTTGGGAATTGAAATGAACTTATTTGCACCGCCATCAGGGGCGTATAATGACACCACAGTTGAGGTGGCAACCGAATTAAAGTACAAAACAATTATGTGGACGCACGATACAATTGATTGGCGGGATAAGGATACGGACTTAATAATTAAGCGTGCAACCAAAAACTTATCCAATGGCGACCTTATACTTATGCATCCTACAAAAAACACGCTTGAGGCGTTAAGCAGTATTCTTGCCTACACAAAAAACAATGGGTTTGAGGCGACCACCGTTAGCGAAGTGATTGGTGAATAATTTGAAAATTTGGATGAGAAACAAATAAAATTGATTAGTGGCACAATAAAAATGTTTTTTAAATCGCTATATATCTTTTAATTGTGCAATATTATGACTTTTAAAATGCGTAATTATGTAAAAAATTAAATAAAAGAAAATTAATTAAATTGTTTTGAAAATTAAAAAAAACAATGTATAATATTTGCAAAGGGGAAGAATAGTGTCAATATATAAGTCTACTTTAAACACTTCTAAGCAGAAAAAAGCAAAGAAGGAAAAGGTAAATAAAATTAAAACTAAGCAACCAAAAGTTGTTAATATATCAAAATATGTTGCAATCATTATACTACTTTTAAGTTCGGTATGCTTTGTATGTTTGTGTGCGCCTAGCAATTTTGTGAAGAACTTTTTGCTAGGATTAATTGGTATTTCGGCATATCCATTATGCTTGCTAGCGGTATTTTTGTGCATAATGGGTTTGGGCAAAACAAAATATGAAGTAAACAAAAAATATGTAATATATTTAAGTTGTGCATTGTTTTTTGTGCTTATGATTGTGCACTTAATTTTAACAAGTAAAATTGACACAACTACTTATGGTCAATATTTAAGTGATACTTACAGTCTAAAAACAAGCGGTGCTGGGCTAATTATGAGTTTGTTTACCTACTGGATGAAAAAATATTTGACGGCAGTGGGTGCATACATTTTTGCAGTTATATTGCTAACGGTTAGCATTGGGCTTATTTTGGATACACGCCATACAAGCAAACAATCTGTTCAAGAGCAACCTAAGAAAAGCGCATTTGATTTTAGCGGTATGATTAGCGAACCTCAAAAGGAAGAAGCGCCGATTACCATCAAGGCAAAGCAAGAATATATTAAAAAGCGCATTGCAAAACAAAAATTGGGCATGGAAAAAGGTTCATCTACGATAATCAGTTCTAGTATGCGATTGGAAGAAATACCCGATACGCCAAATAGATATAAAAGCAAACGAGATTATATTTTGACTCCACCAGATATTGTAATGCCTAACTATGATAACGCTAAGCCACAAATACCTAAATATGAAAGACCAAGGATGGAGCAAAATCAATCTAAAACAGATTTAGCAAGCAAATTAACACTTAATAGCGATATATTTGTAAGCGATACAGATGAATTTTATAAGGATGCAAAAGTAATTGAAGGCAAGGAAATATCGCCTGAAAATAAAATTCAAGATATTAAACCAAGCGCTACAGCAAAACCGGATTGGCAAAGCGCAAATACTCAAACAATAAGTAACAATCAATCCGCATGGCAAAGTTCAAACTTACAAAGCTCAAGCAATAGCCAACATACTTGGCAAAACGCTAATATTGGCGCACAAGAAATTAAGCCAAACCGTGATTTTGTTGCTTCAAATGAATATAGCACATCAAATAATTATGAAACTCCAAAAGCGGATAAACCTATGTGGAGTGAAAATCAAGGAAATGATTGGCAAAACAACATCAAGCAAGTGTTTAAAGATAATGTTGAGCAAGAAGCCGAGTATGATAATGAGTTGTTCGATGAAGATGTTGCCGATGTAGATGAAAGTAGTGTTGAAGATATGCAAGTATATAGTGAGTTTGGCGATAAGCAAAGCGTAAAAGTAGAAGAAGAAATTAAACTTGCATCACCTAATACCGCTGAAGTGGTGCGAACGGCTACCTTTAATACTCAGCCAAATGTATATACTAGGGAAGTGACGGAAGAAAAGAAGGAAGAAAATCTACTTGGTAGACCTAAAAAACATCATGCTGAATATGTTAAACCACCAGCAGATTTGTTGGAATATATTGAAAACACCGATGTCGTGACCGATGAAGAATGTAATGAAAATATTGAAAAATTAGAGCGAGTGCTACAAGACTTTAAGATTAATGCCAAAGTTAAGGAAGTACAAGTTGGCCCAGCGGTTACAAGATACGAAATTGGTATGCCACAAGGCGTAAGCGTTAAAAAGGTGCAATTCCACGCAGATGACATTGCTATGGCTTTGGCATCTAACGGAAGTATCCGTATTGAAGCCCCAATCCCTGGCAAAAACGCCGTGGGTATTGAAGTGCCTAATCGCACAATTATGGGCGTAAGCTTAAGGGAAATGATTGAAAGTTTAGATTTCCAAAAGCGCATTAATCCAATGTCGTTTGTGCTTGGTAAAGATATCAATGGTGATATACAATTTTGTAATCTTGACAAAATGCCACACTTGCTTGTGGCAGGCTCAACAGGTTCGGGTAAATCAGTGTGTTTAAATACAATGCTTATCAGTATGCTATACAAGTCAAGCCCTGAAGATGTGCGATTAATATTAATTGACCCTAAAACTGTAGAATTTTCAACTTATGCAAACTTGCCACATTTATTAACGCCTAATATTATTACAACTAAGGAACAAACAATCAATGCGCTAAATTGGGCAATTAAGGAAATGGAATATCGTTATGTATTACTCCAACGCAATCAAGTGGTAAATATTAAGGAATACAATTCGCTTGATATTGTAAAAAACAATGAAGTGGAAAAATTGCCATATATTGTAATAGTTATTGACGAGTTGGGTGACCTAATGATTGAAGCTAAGCGTGAAATGGAAGAACGCATTATGAAATTGGCTCAAAAGTCAAGAGCGGCGGGTATACATTTAGTTATTGCCACTCAACGCCCATCGGTTGATGTAATTACGGGCACAATCAAGGCAAACTTGCCTAGCCGTATAGCGTTTGCGCTTACTAACTTTGCCGATAGTAAAACAGTGCTTGATATGGGTGGTGCTGAAAAGTTGTTGGGTAAAGGCGATATGCTATTTAAACCTAACGATAAGCCAGAACCAAATCGAGTGCAAGGCGCATTTATCTCTAGTCGTGAAGTTGCAAGTGTTGTTAAGTTTATTAAGGAAAACAACCGTGCTGACTTTGATGAAGATGCCCAAAAGGACATTAACCAAGCAGCCGAAGTAAGTGGGCAAAATATGGAAGGAGATACAGTAAACTTTGACCCAGTGTTGAAGGATGCTTTACGCTTCTTTATTCAAGCAAACCAAGCCTCAATCACTATGATACAACGCCGTTTTGGTGTGGGGTATGCCCGTGCAGCACGCATCATTGACCAAATGGAGCAAAATGGCTTTATTAGCCCAGCGGACGGAAGTAAGCCTCGCCAAGTGTTAATTTCGCTTGAAGAATATAATTTAATATTTAATAAATAATTAAAACAACAAGAGTAACTTAAGTGATTTATGCTTAAAATTACTCTTGTTTTTTGCTGTGAGTCAGTTAAAATACAAGCAATATATGCTAAATTATATTTAAGTTACGGATTGACAATAATATTAATAAATGATATAATATAATTATGAAATTTTTTGGTAAAGGTGTAAAAGGCGTTAATAAAGGGTATTTTGGATTGCGCCGTTGTAGTGTGTGTAATGACGAATTAAGAGATGTGGACTTGGTTGAAATGCACGAAGTTAATTATGTGTGTTTTGTGCCAGTGCGCAATAAGATTGGTATGCGAATATTGGTTTGCAAGCAATGTAATTCGTATATGGAAATTAATAATAAGTTGTGGGAGTATTACAATAGTTATTATAATAGGCGTTTTAATAAAACAACCACTGACAACATTGTTAAAATTTTAAATGATATGTCTAGCCAAATGGCACAAAAAGGTGTTAAACTTAATGTTGACAACAAAGCAGATGAACAGTCGCTTGACTTGATATACAAGGGTTTAACCGACAAATACAAAGTTTGGGAAAATATTGAAGAGATTATTAGCGTGTTTTTTAAAGACTGATATAAGTATTGTCATTAAATAAAGTGCTATTTTGCCATAAAAGTTGGCAATCCAATATAATTTATAAAAAAATAATTGTAATTAATTTACTTTTTTGTAAATTAAGTATATTATTGAATAATAGAGATGTAAAATTTTAGTTAAAGGAGTATATGGTATGGAAATTATACCTAGCAATTTTATAGAACAAGCAGTCATTAACGATATTAATGAAAAGGGATTAAATAAAATTATCACTCGCTTTCCACCAGAACCTAATGGATATTTACACATAGGTCACTGTAAGGCAGTGTGTATCGACTTTTTGACTGCACAAAAATTTGGCGGAATTACTAACCTTCGCTTTGATGATACAAATCCTGCAAAGGAAGATGAAGAATATGTGCGTTCAATTCAAGAAGATATTAAGTGGTTGGGCTTTAATTGGGAAGCCATTTATTATGCGTCAGACTACTATGACTTTTTGTATGACTGCGCTATTGATTTAATCAAGCAAGGCAAGGCGTATGTGTGCGACCTTAGTGCTGATGAAGTAAATGCTATGCGTGGCACACTTACCGAAGCGGGCAAGGAAAGTCCTTATCGCAATCGTAGTGTTGAAGAAAATCTTGCGTTGTTTGCTGATATGCGTGCGGGTAAGTTTGAAGATGGTGTTAAAACATTGCGTGCTAAAATTGATATGGCTCATTCAAACATTAATATGCGTGACCCAATTATGTATCGTATTTTACATACAACACACTATCGTCAAGGTGATAAATGGTGTATTTATCCAATGTATGACTTTGCTCATCCATTAAGTGATGCTAAGGAAGGTATCACACACTCATTATGTTCGCTTGAATTTGAAGACCACAGACCACTTTACAATTGGTTTGTTGAAAATTGTAGTTTAATTAAACCACCATATCCACGCCAAATTGAGTTTGCACGATTGAATATTGATGGTACTGTATTGTCAAAGCGCTATTTGCAAGAACTTGTTAAAGGCAATTATGTTGATGGTTGGGACGACCCACGTATGCCTACGCTTTCTGCTTTAAGGCGCAAGGGTTATCCTGCAGATGCTATAAGGGAATTTTGTTCACGAATTGGTGTAGCAAAATCAAATTCGTTAGTTCAACCACATATATTGGAAGCGTGTGTGCGTGAAAATTTAAATGCAAATGCCACTCGTGTTATGGCTGTGTTGCAACCATTAAAAGTGGTGCTTACAAACTATCCAGCGGATAAAACTGAACAATGCTTGATTTCAAACAATCCAACAATTGAAAATGCTCCAAAGCATGAAGTTACATTTAGTAATGAGTTGTACATTGAACAAGAAGACTTTATGGAATTTCCAGAAGGCAAATTCCATCGCTTAAAGCCAGACGGAGTTGTGCGACTAATGGGTGCATATATCATCAAGTGTGACGAAGTGGTTAAAAACGAAGACGGAAGTATTAAACAACTTAATTGTAGCGTGATATATGATGCGCAAGAACAAGGTATTAAGGCAAAGGGCACAATTCATTGGCTAAGTTGTAAGCATTCAATTCCTTGCAAAACTCGCAAATTCTTTAACTTGTTAAAGGAAGGCGAAACTTACCAAAAGGGTATGCTTGACAAAATTATTAATCCAAATTCGTTGGTTGAATATAATTCGTATATCGAACCATTTGCACTAGAGCAAACAAACGCTATGCAATTTGTGCGTATGGGTTATTATGTAAAGGATAAAACATCTACTGCAGACCTACCAGTATTTAACGAAACCGTAGGGTTAAAAGATAGCAAATAGTTGAAGTATGAAGACACTTCGCTTATGAAGGTATGAAAGTGTGAAGACGCAAACAAGTTTGCTTATTGCGGACTGATTATAAGAGATAAATTAGGGGATTTTTAAATTTTAATTGGAGAGGAAAATTATGAGCGAGTATTTTTGGTATATTGATGAAAATTTAGAAAAAATTAAAAATCCTAATAATGTGGATATTATTAAAGTTTCATCAAAAGATGAAAAGGGTTATTCTATTTTTGCTAGGATAAATGGTGGTGAGGCAGTGAGACTTACTAAACCTATGGGCAGAATTTCTATTCCATATCAATCTATGTTGTATCTTTCACATGAACTTGGAAGATTTTATTGGGAAGATTTTGCAGTGTTTGATAATTTTGCAATAAATAAAAACCATTTAGAAAGACTTACATATGTTGATACACAATTGATAGACCCTAAATATAAAAGAGTGGATTTATATGCTAAATTTGATGATGGTAATGTAATATATGTTGCAAATCCACTTCGTAAATATTTCTTTAAAAAATGGAAAGCGGAAATTGAAGAACAATGTGGTATGCAATTTGAAGATATTACAGAAGAAGTAATACAAGAAAATGGATTAAATCAATAATATATTGATAAAATAAAAGGGAAATTATGAAATTTGATAGTAAAACATTAAGAGAAACTTGGTTAAAGTTTTATGAAAGTAAAGGTCACGTTAATATTGGCGCTGTATCGCTGATTGGTGATGGCACTACTGGTGTTATGTTTAATGTGGCGGGTATGCAACCACTTATGCCATATTTGTTAGGTGCGCCACACAAGGATGGTACAAGACTATGTAATATTCAAGGATGTGTACGTACTATTGATATTGATAGTGTTGGTGATGAAAGCCACTTTACTTTCTTTGAAATGATGGGCAACTGGAGTTTGGGGGACTATTTCAAGAAAGAAAAAACCGCTTGGACATTTGAACTTTTGACTGAAAAACTTGGTTTTGACAAGGATAAGATTTGTGCATCTGTATTTGCTGGAGATGAAACTGCACCACGTGATGATGAAACCGCTGAATTATTGTTGAATTTGGGAATAAAAAAGGAAAATATCTTTTTCTTACCTAAAAAGGATAACTGGTGGGAACTTGAAGGCACAACTGGTACGCCTTGTGGACCAGATAACGAGTGGTTCTATCCACGCAATGATGATAAGTGTAGCGATAATTGTGATATTACTTGTGATTGTGGTCGTTATGTTGAAATTGGCAACGATGTATATATGCAATATGAAAAAACCGAAACAGGTTACAAACCATTAAGCAACAAAAACGTGGATACGGGCTTTGGTTTTGAAAGATTATTAATGTTTTTAAATGGATTAACCGATGGATATAAGATTGATATATTTAAAGGTGTAATTAGTATTTTAGAAAACACAAGCGGAATTAAATATGGCGAAAACGCTGAAAGTACAAAAGCAATGCGTATTATTGCCGACCATTTGCGTACAGCAACTATGCTTATTGGTGATGTTAATGGAATATTGCCTAGTAATGTTGGTGCGGGATATATTTTAAGGCGTTTGATGCGTAGGGCAATTAGATATGCTCGCAAAATTAGCGTTGGGGCAGATGCATTATTAAATATCATTAAAGAATACATTGAAAATGTTTATGGCGAAGCATATCCATTGTTGATAGAAAAAGAAGAATATATACTTAATGAAGTAAATAAGGAAATTGATAAGTTTAACAAGACTATTGAAGCGGGCACTAAGGAATTTGAAAAGGTTGTAAACGGCATTAATCGTAAAAATCAATTTATGAAGATGACTAACCCAGACTACAAGGAAGAAACCGAAATTGGTGGCAAAGCCGCATTTAGATTGTTTGATACATTTGGTTTCCCACTTGAAATGACTATTGAAATGGCAGATGAAATTGGCTTTACAGTTGATGTTGACGGCTATAACGAAGCGTTTAAAGCCCATCAAGAACTTGCCCGTTCAACCAGTGCGGGAGTATTTAAGGGTGGTCTTGCGGACGATAGTATTGAGTGTACTCGTTATCACACAGCAGCACACTTGTTGCTCGCAGGACTTAGAAAAATGTTTGGCAACACCGTTCATCAAAAGGGTAGCAATATTACTCAAGAGCGCTTGCGCTTTGATGTGAGTTTGGACCGTAAACTTACCGATGAAGAAGTTGCCGAACTTGAAAAGTTTATAAACGACGCAATCAAGGCTGAAATCCCTGTCACTAAGGAAGTGATGCCAGTACAAGTTGCCTTTGACAGTGGTGCATTGGGTGACTTTGGCGCTAAATATGGCGATGAAGTTAGTGTGTATACAATAGGTGACATATCTAAGGAAATTTGTGGTGGACCACATGTAACCAATACTAAGGAACTTAGAACATTTAAAATCAGAAAGCAAGAAGCGTGCTCGGCTGGTGTTCGCAGATTTAAAGCAATATTGAAATAAAAAATAAAATCTCTTATGCAAGTCATAAGAGATTTTTGTATTATTAGTTTTATTAATAAATTTTAATCAAACTCATAAGGGGATGGCTCCAATTGTTCTTGTCCGGTTATAAATTGTGAATAAGGCAATGTTTTAATCCATTTGCAGAATTCTCTCCATTCTGGAAGCCTGTGATTTTTGCGTTGAGAATATATAGTCTTTAAACTTCTATAGTTAGTTGTAAGCCTTGCAGTTAATTCAAAGCCACTTGGTAAGCTATATAGCAATTTTAAATAATTTTCAGGGCTAGGGTCATTTAAATATTGCTCTTTAAGGTCATTTACACAATCCAAAATGCGTTGGTCTATCAAACTAACACATTGTTTATTTAAATCAAATCTAGAAGCTCTATGCATTGTGGATTGGCTAGATACAAAAAATACAAATCTATACCTTTCCATTTCTACCCACATTTTGTTGCTACAAGTTAGGTTAAATGACACCAAACATCCAGTTAAGAATTGGTCGTGACCTTCACCTTTATTTGATGTTGCTAAATTTTTAACTGTTTGGGTAATGTCATCGTTTACCTTTTCAACATCTGTAGCCATTGGATACTTGCTTGCCCTAATGCTTTCTTTAATGTCGTGAATTTTAACTCGTTCTACTTTCATAATTTTGTCTCCTGTAAATTAAATGTATTATATCAAAAACTGGAAACTTGTCAACGGAAAATATAGGGGTTTGAAAATAAATTTTAAAAATTTGTAAAAGGGGTTTACAAAAATATTTTTATGTGCTACTATATAAAAGTACCGTAACTTTGTGACGAAATTTACTCGATTCCCACAAGGTTATTGGCGAATATATAAAAGGAGAGTAATTATGATTGATAAGAAAGCGATTATTGCTGAATACGGTAAGGATGAAAAAGATACTGGTTCAACTGAAGTTCAAATTGCACTTTTAACTGCAAGAATCAACAATTTAACTGAACACTTGAAGAGCAACAAGCAAGACAAGCACTCTACTCGTGGTCTTCAAATGATGAACAGTAAGCGCCGTGCACTTCTTAACTACTTGGAACAAGAAGATATTGAACGCTACCGTGCAATTAAGAAAAAACTTGGCCTTCGTGGTTAATTTTAACTTTCCTTATGGGAAATTTCTGTAATAAAAAACTTCTACTTAAAGTGTAGAAGTTTTTTTGTTAATTACTTTATATTTAAATCAAATTCGGTAAATATAAATGGACTGGTTGAACTGAATGCTAAATACAATACATTGTTATCAGATGGTGTCCAAGTGTATATATTGGTTTCTTGATTTTTAGTAAAATATTGCGTTCCATTAGTAGTTTTTAATGCATCGAATAACGATAATCCTGCACTAAACTTTGCTGTATCACTACTATCAATACTTCCAAATTGGGTTAAATTAATATTATCTATATCGGCTGAGAAAACATCAGTGTCACTTTCCAATGTTTCGTCCATATGAGTGGTTTCCACTCCGTTATTTTTTTCAATCAGTTTGATACTTGTAGCAAAATCTTCATTTTGATTTACAACCGTATACCTTGCGTTGGTGATTGTAATCGCTTTGTTTGGCATATATATGCTTGCAATATATTGGCGAGTGGCAATGTTATTCAAACCATCAGCAGTTGCAATTTCGTCCTTAATCATAACCTTTTCAGCACGATTGTATATATATTGCAAATTTTGGGTGGCGGTATCCATTAAAGCGTTGATGCTTTCGCCATTGCTAATAGAGATAATGCTATTATTAACAAAGTATTCACCTAAAAAAGTATTTACTGCAACGCCTTGCTCAGCGGTTAAACCAAAGTATTCGATACTAGGGTAAAGGGTTGCAAATTCTACATTATAATTAGTTAAGTTGTTTGCAATGATATTACCAATTGCAAGTGAAATGTTGGTTATGTGCTGGTCAATTTGTGTAGAGTTATCAAACTTTTCTATAGGTAGTGTAATATTAATTATGACACTAGGGTTTTCGTCTAATTGGGTTAACACATCGACGGCGTATTGCTTGTAACTTAGTTGCAATGAATTTGATAGTGCATTATCATCAATGTATACCGACCGCACCCCATAAAAATATTCACTGGTGATATAAGTGTTTGATGTCATATTGTTGGGGTCGGTTTTATTGTCTATAAATGCCATAACTGAACTTATTATCGCCACAATTAGCACTATAATCAAAATCACCACCAATGCAATTCCAATATATGGGGCTGCCGCTGCTAAGGTTGATTTTGCGCCCGCCAAAGTGGCTTTCGATGATGCTTGGGTGGCGGTTTTGCCCGCTAATTTGCCTGCACCACCTTTTCCACCGCCTGAAAGTCTTGCAAACCAATTAGAAGGTGCACCATCTCCACCAGCAACTTGCTCACCACCGCTGGAGCGATTAAATATGTTTTTTACATTTTTAATATCGTTGTCGCCATACCGTCCACTTGGCGATTCGCCTTCTTCCTGCTCGTCTTCATCCTCGTAATCATCTTCACCGTTTTCGTCGGGGTCATATGAGTCATCTAATGGTTCATCTTCATCGATTGGCAATCCATTTTCGTCTAATTCGGGCTCATCATCATAATTAAAATCGCTCATATTTTTCTCCTTTTACAGATGTTTAGTAAATGATGTAAATCATTTTTGTTCATTCTTATTATATATTGTACAAATTTTACATCAATTTCGCAAACAAAATCAATTTATTTGTAATAAATATTAATTTAAGGGCGATAATTTGTTTGAATTTATATACTTTTTTTAAAGTTTGTGCTATAATAAGTGTGTTTATAAGGAGAGAATATGCAAGAAAAGATTTATACAACTACCATTGGCGGTAGAGAAGTTAGTGTGCAAATTGGCAAATATTGTGGCCAAGCTAACGGTTCTTGTTTTGTTACTTGCGGTGATACTGTTGTTATGGTAAATGCTACCATGAACAAGCAGGTTCGTGCGGGACAAGACTTTTTTCCACTAAGTGTGGATTATGAAGAAAAATTATACACAATAGGTAAAATCCCCGGTGGATTTAAAAAGCGTGAAGGTCGTCCTTCGGATGTGGCAATACTTAAAAGTCGTTTAATCGACCGTCCACTTCGTCCATTGTTCCCAAAAGGATTTTACAATGATGTTTCAATAATTGCAACCCCACTGTCTGTGGATACTGATATTCAACCAGAACCACTTGCAATGTTAGGTAGCTCAATTGCTTTATCAATATCGGATATCCCATTTGAAGGACCTACAGGTTCGGTAAATATTGGATGTATTGATGGCAAGTTTATTATTAACCCAACCGTTGAACAAAGTGCTGAAAGCGTTATGGACTTGACTGTTAGTGGCACTAAGGAAGCGGTGCTTATGGTGGAAGCGGGCGCTAAGGAAGTGAGCGAAGAATTGATGCTTGATGCAATTATGTTTGCTCATGAAGAAATTAAAAAGCAATGCGCATTCGTTGAAAGTATTGCAAACGAAATTGGCAAAACTAAAACTGATAAGATAGTTTATGACGAAATTCCAGAAGAAATCGACAAGTCCGTGCGTGAATATGCTGATAAGGGTATGGATAAGGTGCTAGAAGAGTTTGACCGTCATGTGCGTGAAGATAAGGAAGAAGTGTTTAATGAAGATGTGTTTGCGCATTTTGCTGAAATCTTCCCAGAAAGCGAAAAATGGATCGGTTTGTCATTATATAATTTAAAGAAAGAAAAAGTTAGACGTAAAATCTTAGATAAAGGTGTGCGTCCAGACGGAAGAACCTTAACTCAAATTCGTCCTATTTGGTGTGAAGCAGGTGTGTTGCCTAGGGTTCACGGTAGTGGCGTGTTTACTCGTGGTGAAACTCAAGTATTAACAACACTAACTCTTGGTATGTTAAACGAAGCACAAGAACTTGAAGGTCTTGATGAAGAAGAATACAAGAGATATATGCATCACTATAACTTCCCAGGATATTCAACTGGTGAAGCAAAAGGTATTCGTAGCCCAGGTCGTCGTGAAATTGGTCACGGTGCATTGGCTGAGCGTGCGTTACTTCCAGTTCTTCCTAGCGAAGAAGAATTCCCATATGCTATCCGCACTGTAAGTGAAGTGTTATCATCAAATGGTTCAACTTCTCAAGCAAGTGTATGCGGTAGCACATTGGCTTTGATGGATGGTGGTGTGCCAATCTCTAGCCCAGTTGCAGGTGTTGCTATGGGTCTTATTAAGGATAAGGAAAGCGATAAGATTGCAATATTAACCGATATTCAAGGTTTGGAAGACTTCCTTGGCGATATGGACTTTAAGGTGGCTGGTACTGAAAAGGGTATTACCGCAATTCAAATGGATATCAAAATTCATGGTATTAACCGCAACATTTTAAAAACAGCGCTTGAACAAGCCCGTGTTGGTCGTCTTGAAATTATGGAAAAGATGTTAAGTGTAATCCCAGAACCACGAAAAGAGTTGTCAAAATATGCGCCTAAGATTGTTACTTTCAAAATTAATCCAGACAAAATTCGTGAAGTTATTGGTACTGGCGGTAAGGTTATTAACCAAATTATTGACGAAACTGGCGTTAAGATTGACATTAAAGATGAAGGCGATGTGTTTATTTCATCTATCGATAGTGCGATGATTGAGCGTGCTAAGGAAATTATTTTGATGATTGCCGAAGATTTGGAACTTAACCGTGAATACGATGGCAAGGTTGTTCGCATTATGCAATTTGGTGCGTTTGTGGAAGTTGCTCCAGGTAAAGATGGTATGATTCATATTTCAAAACTTGCTAAAGAGCGTGTCGAAAAAGTGGAAGATGTAGTTAAGATTGGCGACCGTGTAAAAGTTAAAACAATCAACATTGACGACAAGGGTCGTGTAGACTTTAAACTAATTGAAAAATTGGATAAATAAATTTCAAATAAATTGTTTGAAATTATATACAATAAATTATTTTAAATTATATTAAATAACATCAATTTAATTAATATTAAAATTAATTAAATAAAAAGCAATTTAAATATATTAAAATAATAAAAATACCCTATATTTAAGGGTATTTTTATTTAATTAATTTATTTTTTAAATAATTAAATTTAATTAATGTTTTATTCATTAATATTATTGAAGTTATTAATATTTTATTCATCTAGTTATTGGTGTTATTATCAATATTTTCATCATTAATATTGTTAAAGTTGTTATCCGTATTTTTAATGTTGATATTGTCGGGGCTTTCGTCTGTATTTTCTTGCGGATTATTAAGGTTTGATTTTTTGTTTTTAATTGATATAAACACTCCAACGATGCACAAGATTGCACACGCACCCAAACCTATAACTATGCTAAATATTATCCATACGCTACGGTTGGCGGAGATTGTGTAAAAGTATATTTGTTTTGATGGCTCGTCGGGATTTACTTTCCAAGTGTGGATATAATTACCGTTGCTGTCAAGGTTTACGGTGTCGGCATCGCTATGGAAACGGCGACTGGATACGGAGTAACTATAGTTTAGAGTTGTATCTTGTGGGGAGAATTGAGCAAATACCGTGTTGGAATAATAGTTATAGATGCGGTTGAATATTGTGTAGTCGCCATAATTGGTTGTGCCGTAATAATATGTTTTGGTGTAGAATAACTTTTTAACTTGTTGAGTGTTTTGTGTAAATTGAGAGTTGTTTAGCAATTGATAGTACTTTTTGTATACATTTGAATTGGTATATTGCAAGCCTATCACATATTCCCCGTTTTCCCATTTTTGCTCCATAATCTTTATTCCATTGTAATAATTGGTGTATTCGTCGTTGGTGATAAGGTGGTTGGAGTATTGATTATAAAGTTTGTTTTGATATTCTTCAACCAAATTTTTGGCTTCTAGGTATGAATTGCTTTGAATTTCAAATTTTACCGCATCAATGTTATATCCATTGTTTACAAGCGTTTGTTCATCAACGGTTAAATATACATACTCCAAAATGCTTCCGTCGTCGTTGTGGTAAGTTACAAAATTGACTTCAGTGCAACCGCACAGGCAAAAACATATCAACAGTAGCATTATTGATATAGATATGATATTAAATTTAAGTCGTTTAGTTTTCATAATTTGGTATGCCTTAAATTTGATGATTTTAAATGTTTTTATTGTTTTGTTTGGTGAATATTTATTAAGCATTGTTTGTTGCAAGTTTGTGACAAGTTATTAACCTAATATATTATATTCGCCTAATAACAATATATCACAAATTTAAAATATTCAAAAGCGTTTTAATGGGTTTGTTTAGATTATTGACGAAATTGGCGATGTTTACACGCTGAAATTAGGATGTGAAATTATGATAAGAATGAGCGGTAAAATAAAAAATGTAGATTGATAAAATATGTAAGAGAATAAAAAATAAAATTAATAAAATATGTGATAAAAATTAAGCAAAAATTAATAAAAATTGAAAATTTGCTAAAATAAATTAAAAAAATCATTATTTTTTTTGCAAAAAATATCACAAATTTAACAAAATACTTAAAAATAGTAATTTATTTGATTAATTTTTTATTTTAGAAATAATTTTAATAATATTTTTGAATGATTTTAGGCAATTATTTAATTAATTATTTTTAGTTTTTGGATATGGTGAAAAGTTCAAAATGCGACAAAAAGATTTTAAATTATTTGTTTTTTTTGCTTAAATAGTATATTATATATATAAGCATAAA
>JAFULP010000038.1 GCA_017473285.1 Clostridia bacterium | reverse complement strand
ATGGAAAACATTGCTTTAAAACTATATTCTAACAACACTACAACTCTAAATTCATCATTAGCAAGCAAGGGTGTGTATGGACTATTAAGCCCAGCATCGCTAGATATTACCACATCAACAACAAGTGTTGACAATGTAATTAGCGAAGTATTTGAAAAAATTACTTGGACCAATCCAAGAGTGAATAGTAGTTATGTGGCTAGTTACGAAATTGTAATTAATTACGATGGTAAAGATTATATATTTATAACCAGCGAAACTGCATTTATGATGCCAACATATTATGATGCTAATAGCAATAATGCTTTGGATGAAGATGAAATTGAATTTGGTGCAGGAGTATACACCATTAAAGCAAGAGCAATTACTGACAACAATGAAAGTATAGTTAATTCAAAATATTGTGAAGCAATCAGTGTTACAGTATTGGAAACTCCAAAAGACTTAGCAACGCAACAAGTCAATATAATTTGGGCAAATGATATTAATGTTGAATATTATTTAATAAAAGTATATTTAATAGACGATAACAGTAGAACATTACTAATTTCTAGTCAAAGCAAAGTTAGTGAGTTTGATTTGTGCAATTTAAAACCTTTAGAAACTGGAGTGTATGGAGTAACCGTACAAGCAATGCACAATAATTCACGAGTATTGGCAAGCGACGAAAGTGAAATGTTGCAAGTGATTAGATTGCCACAGGTGACAAGTTATTTTGTTAAAAATGGTGAATTATATATCAATGCGCATTCATTCTATTCAAAGGCTGAAATATATTTGACGGATAAGCAAACGGGCGAAAGAACTTATACATTTACTGTTGCAAATGATGATTTAAGCAAGTACATAACTTACATTGAAAGTATGGAAGATTGGGCAAGTTCAAGCGTGTTAAGCACTTATGAAGACGAAAGTTATTATGTACAGGCAAAATACATTGAAGGCGACGATGCAACATTTAGAAGTGCTTTGGCAGAAGATTACAGGGTTGAAGTAAAATTGATAGGCAACACAGCAACAAACGGTGCAATAATTTCAGGACATTCAAGCGAAGCAACTAATCTAAACTTGGCGGATGATACAATTGAGGATAAAAACTTAATTCATAAGTTAGTAACACCAACAATCAAAGTTAGTGATACTGAAAGGGGTGTGCTACTTATGAGCATACCTAGCGGGGTTAATTATTCGTCATTATCATATTATGTAAACGATGCCAATTCGCTAAAAGGTGTGCATTTATACCAAGTAAATGTTATGACTAGCGAACAACACACTATGTATGTGGCTGAAATTGTGGATGAAACATTATTCAATAATAGTTTGACCGCAGTAAATAGCCAACTTGTTCAAGACGATGAAAGCAAAAATCTATTAAAGCATTTTGAATACGATGGAAAAACATTCAATGTGATAGACAAAACACAAGATGGATATATAGCATTCAACTTTAACACCAATTACTACTATTATTATAGCGTAAGTGGGGCATACACATTAATGGATTTAAGTGCAGGCGGTTCGTTTGTCGCTAGCGTAAGATTTATGGGTGACGACACTAAATTTGTGCAATCAAATCTTAGCGATAATGCAACAATCAAGCGTTACAAGGTGTTAAACTTAAGCATTAATAATGGCGTGCTTTCATGGCTAAATCAAGCAACCAGCACCGACCATCCAATATATTTAGTCACTTTGACCAATGAAACCGAAACTTACAATTTAGTGTTATATAATCCTAATGTATACACCAAAGAGCAAGTAATGGCTTGTTTAGAAACAGGCAAAGATTATATATTTGACACTATCACATATGTTGTGGATGAAAGTGTTACAGACGAATATATTACCTATTCAAATTTGGCAAATATAGTGGACGAGGCACGAAAAGATGCATCTCAATCAACTGGTGTAGGTGGGGTATTCCATATAAGCGTTAAGGCGCATTATACCAACACAAGCGCTAATGACATAATTTTGGCACAGGGTGCAGAAACTAAAACTGGCGCAATATTGCCACAAGCACAAATAAATGTTAATAATGGTGTGTTAACTTGGGATTTATCTTATGTTACAAATAGTGGCGGACAAGAATATATCTACAACTATCTACTTCAAGTGTGCGATGCCGAAAACAACAAGTTATATGAAATTAATTTGTCATCTGGAGATTATAATGTTTCAAACTATGTGGCAACATATGAATTGCCAAAGACGCTAAAAGATGGCGAATTTGAATTTGTGGCTAACACCACCTATGTATTCAATCTTGTTGCATTGGCAGGAAACAGTACCACATATCTAAATTCGGTTACAACCAGCACCAACACAATAACATTGCTACCAGATTTACAAGATGTAAGGATGGAAAATGGAGTGTTGGTATGGAACAACACAACAACTAATAGCGTAGAGATACATATTAGTTACACATTAGGTGATGCTACAATTGTGTACATTACTCAAGAAACCAAAAACAGTTTTGAATTGCCAGCGTCGTTTACAGATATTGGCGGAACATCAAGGCAATTTGTTGCTGGATACGACTATTCTATTAAGATAAGACTAAGCGGAACAAATAATTCGTTAAATGGCTTTTATAGTGAGCCAATTGTTACTCAAAGATTAGATACAGTGACAACCAATAGCATTGCAAACAACAACGGAGTGTTAACTTGGAGTGCTAACAAAACGGAAGGTGTTAAGTACAAAGTAAAATATACTCTTGCCGATTTAACAACTGGCGAAACAGAATTATTAGACAGTAATCAATTTGATTTTACAGGACTTCCTAATGGGGCAATTTCAGCGCAAATAATAGCGCATCACAACAATTACTTTAGTTCGTTTATAAGTGAAAGTGTTGAATTGTTTAAATTGGATGCTCCAAGCAATATCAAGTTTAACGAAGGCACAACAACAATTACTTGGGACATAGTATTTGACAATAATGGTGCGGAAATTACCAATTATATGGTAAGCATACGCCAAGAAGGTGCTGAAGATACTGAGTACAAGTGCATAACCAACGAATGGATTATTACAGGCGTTACATCCAATGCGTTTAGTATTGCTGTTAAGGCTATTAGCGTGGATGAAAAGGGCATATTAATCAATAGCGAATACACCGCATATCAATCGATGGAACAACCATATCAAGTAGATGTTACAACATTTGAATTTGATGAAACTTT
>JAFULP010000037.1 GCA_017473285.1 Clostridia bacterium | reverse complement strand
GTAAATTAAACTAGCAATATCAAAAATATTACATTCATTAACATCATTGATTATTCTGCCCCTATTTCTTAAAGCATCTTCCGCTGATAAAAATACCTTATAAAAATTTTCAGCTGAAATTTCAGTATATTTTTTATTCATTTCAACAGCCCACAAATATTTTGTTTTTTCCGCAGGAACAGTTCTTAAAATGATTGTGTCAAAACAATCTACAAAAATTACTTTTTTTTGCATTGATTAATTTCCCTTAATTTTTATTAATACTATATAAATTAGTCTAAAATATTTAAATAAAATATCTTTTAAAGTTTTCTTTTCAGTAATTTTATATATTTCATTGTATTTTTTCAAAGCTTCTTGTTTGAGCACTTTATATTTTTTATCAATGTGCAAATATCTCCATCTTAGCCCTCCTAAATATTGAAGCTTATTTTGTAAAACACTGCTTTTATTTATCTTATTTAAATATTCATATCTGTCTTGCAATGCGTCAAGCGAGTCTCTATGATTTTTTTCACTCATTGTAGCCATTATACTTCCAGAGCGCTGTAAGTAAAAATATAATCTTTCATTAGAATATACAAATTTGTTGGTGTTTCCTAAAATTTTATGTATTACAAATTCGTCTTCGTGCAATCTTCCTTTTGGATACCTAATAGATTTAAACAAATCTCTTTTATACAGTTTTCCCCAAGCCACAACCAAATACGGCGAAGACGCTCTATTTAATTGATTAAGCACTTCCGTTCCTACAAATTTTCGCACGCACACATTGTCATTATATGATTTAATATCTTCGCCTTCATTAAATCGTGTTGCGTCACACATTGAAAAATCCGCATTATGTTCAATTAGCAATTGATATAATTTTTCACAAATTGTAAGGTCTACATAGTCATCGCTATCCAAGAACATTAAATATTGCCCTTGCGCTATATCAATCCCCGCATTTCTAGCGTCACTTAGCCCACCATTTTGCTTATGTATTACTTTTATTCTAGCATCTTTTTTAGCCCAATTCTCACATATTTGCGGGCAAGTATCGGGGCCTCCGTCATCAACCAAAATTATTTCCAAATTCTTATATGTTTGATTAACTACACTTTCAACACACTTGTCCAAATATTTTTCAACTTTATACACTGGTATAATTATTGAAATTAGTTCATCATTTTCCATTATTTACCACCGACTTATACAACTTTAATTTTTTTCTATAATATATCCAACTGAAAGGATACAATAATGCATATAAAAATCTTGAGTTGCATCTTTTAAATGCATTTTTTAATTTGCTCAACTTGCAAGTAGATATATATCGTACTACAAACATACATCTTTCCTTAAACGATTTGGCAAGTTTGATTTTCATATTGTAATACATTGTCATACCTTTAGCGTTGTTGACCACCAACTTGATTGCATTTTTGGTATAACCGTCACTTAAATATTCACAAACAATCAATATTTTAGGTAAAAGTGTCATCTTATACTTTTCGTCAATTTGCGAGTAAACATAATCTTCAGTAATAAACTTTTCACCTTCAATTTCTGGAAACAAATATTGCTTTAAAATACTTGTCCTATATATTAACGATGTATCACCCTTAAACCCCGCTCTATAAAGGTCGCCTAGTGATGTGTTTTGATTAATAGGAAATTCGTTTTCGATTGTCTCCGTTTCGCTTTTGCCACGATATGCAACCGCTCCCGCTATATTTTCATTATCTTTCCAAGTGGAATAATTATCTAATATCATCTCAATCGAACCTTTGTTTAAATAATCGTCAGAATCTACGCACAAAAACAATTCAGTTTCACACATCTTTACTCCTTGATTATGTGCACGCATTTTTCCGCCATTTTGTTGCAAATGATATGTAATATTAATTATATTTTCATTTTTCCACTGCTCTACCAATTCTTTTGTGTTGTCAGTTGAGCCATCATCCACAATAAGCCAATCAAAATTTTTGTTTTCCTGAGCACACAAACTTTGATACAACTTTGGCAATATGTATGCCCGATTATATGTAGGCGTAAAAATTGTAAGAATATCCATTATTTATCTTCCTTTTTACTTTTTCTATTCTTTAATTTGTTTACCAACTTTTCACCCATCAATCTTTTTGCAAATTGCAATATTTTGGTTTTAAACTTTTGCTTTTTCCCAATCCATGTGCCAGCAAAATGATGTATAGCATATGTGTTTTTCGTTTTTCTAATTTTGCCATCAGTTAAACTTTTAGGGCTAAAATATTCGGCTGGATATGCTTTAAACAAATCAAAACTTTGCATTGTGTTATTTGCCGTCAAACCATATTCAATTAATTTGTTTGTGGTAATATTACACACGGTTTCTTGATTTTGTGGATTAAACACAAACTCTTTTGCATTATATATTTCACATAACTCTTGTACAATTTTATGATTTGGAGCTGCGCCAATAAGTACCCCAGGATTAATTAGGTTGGAAGTTTCAAACCCACAAATCATCTCACTACTTAAAAACTCATCTAAAGGCTTAATTAGCTCTACATCAATATCTAAATATATCCCACCTTCATTTTTTAAAATTTCAAATCGCAACACATCAGATGCAAATGCAAACTTTTTCATATTGTATGCTTGCCTACAATATTTATTTATATCAATATTTAGATTGCTTTCGTCCCAACGCTTAATTTCATAGTCGGGGCAAAACTTTTTCCAACTTTCAATACACTTTTCGGCAATCTTAGGTAACGGCGCTCCTCCCAACCATATATAGTGTATTATTTTAGGTATTTTGTTATCTATCACTCATCTCTCCTTATGGTTTATTTTGTTAATAACTTGCAATAGTCAAAATCTAGAACAAATTTTAAAATCAAATACTAATTATTCTTACTATTGTATACTTTTCTCAATTTATCTTTATAGGTTTCAATATCATTATATTTTTGTGAAAACTGTTTGCAATTAGCGTTTAGTTGCAACCTTAAATCTTCATTATTTAGGATTTTAACAATTGCACTTACTGCCTCTAAGTTGGTGTCATACAAATATCCATTGTAATCATCTTTAATCAAGTCAACCAGCCCATCAGTTTTAGTGCTAACAATAGGCACTCCAAGCGCAAGTGACTCTAATGCGCACATTGGCGTTCCTTCATATAACGATGTCATAAGCATTACTTTTGCTTGACTTACAATTTTATATCCGTTTCGCATATAGCCAAGCATCTCCACTTCGTTTTCAAGGTGATTGTTTGCAATATAATCTTTAAGTTCTTGCTCTTTGTCACCTGCGCCAATAATTGCAAATTTAAACTTTTGACCTTTTTGCTTTAACTCTTTTGCAATTTCCAATAATCTTAAGCAATTTTTTTCGTAAGACAATCTTCCCAAATACACTATATCATAATCATATTGCTTGCTATCTTGAGTCACTTTGTTATATAAATTGTCCACACTAATAATATTGTATAATATTGAATTATTGTTAGGTAAACTTTTCCTATACTTATATTCATCCAAACAACTGTTAGACACCCAAAATATATGATTATATTTTTTTGCAACAAACTTTAACGATAATGATTTTAACGACATTTTATTCATCTTGGTTTTGTCGTTGCCGTGGATATGTCCTATTTTTTTGTACTTTTTGCTTAAAAACGACACCATCACTATCGCCTTTAAATCGTGCGCATGAATAATGTCTGGTTGATATTCATTTACAACCTTTTTTAAATTCTTAATATTCAACTTATCTATTGGCAAAAACTTTATGCCACGCTCATTTAACGAATTTTTT
>JAFULP010000036.1 GCA_017473285.1 Clostridia bacterium | reverse complement strand
GTAAAACATAGAAGAAGAGCTATTATTAAAAAGAAGTCAAAACTTGGTGCGAAAATAATAAATGGCAAAGGAACAAACTTTATTTCGTATGTGAAAAAATGTATAAGATTATTTCCTAATGAGAAAGGAATTATTAAAGTCAAAGACAGAAGCCTAGATAAAATCAGTAAAAGATTTAATGTTGAAAATAGACTGTTACACGGAGACAAGTTTTAATTTATGTACCTAAATGTACCTACGTGTACCTGAAAAGACAGTTCTAGAAAGAATTTGACCGACTTTTGAAAAATCAAAGGTCGGTCATTTTTTTTTGCTTTTTTATGTACCTACGGAGCATTTGTAGGTACATTTTTTATTTTTTTGGAGATAAAAGTTTTGAAAATTTTAGAAAAAGAAAAACCCTTGAAAGTGCCTATTTATAAGGGTTTTTCAAGGGTTTAATATGTGGAGCTGTTGACGGGACTTGAACCCGTGACCTCTGCCTTACCAAGGCAGTGCGCTACCGACTGTGCCACAACAGCATATTAAGTTTTTTGGTATAATTTTTGTGCTTGGTTTTTCCTTACCAAGCAAGTGCTCTACCTACTGAGCTATGTCAGCATATTATTTAAAAATGCCAAAATTTTGAACTTTTTTTATGCCAGATTTTATGCCAAAATCAAGCACTGTCTATATATTGATTTTCTAATAAATAAAAAACCAATATATAGTGTTAAATTTCTGCCGATGTTGGGATTCGAACCTAAGACAACCTACTTAGGCGACGCTCTACCGACTGAGCCACAGTAGCATAAGCCCGCAGGGGGCTTTATTTGTTAATAATTACTATTTCATTATATTAAACTTAGCTAATATTGTCAAGTGTTTATAATTGATTATTTTAAATAACCTTTAATTATTACATCTTCAGCTTCTTGTTGGGTTAAGCCAAGAGTTATAAGTTTTAGCAGTTGTTCGCCAGCAATTTTGCCAACGGTGGCTTCGTGGTTAAGAGTGGCGTCAACGCACCTTGCATCAATTTCAGGAATTGATTTTACTTGGGCATTGTCAAGCAGTATTGCGTCGCATTCTACACGACCAAAGCAACTTGATTTGCCTACCAATTTAGATTTAAATTCTTGAGTTGAATTATTTTTAGCCACGCTTCGACTAACCACATTACATTTGCAATTATTGCCCACCAAATCCACTACAAAATTTGTTTTAGCGGTTTGGTTGTCGGTTGTAAGGATGCTTTCCTTAATACTTAATTCACTATTTTTCATAAGTTTGGCAGTGGTTTTGCGATTAGAGTATGATACACCGCCAAGTTGAATTGTTTGCATTTCAAAATACGAATTTTCGTCCATAACAACTTTAGTGGTAGGGTTTAGTATTTTTTCGCCTTTGCCTTTACCTAAGCCCAAATGCTTTTCAATATACACCACTTTTGCATTTTTGCCTATATGGAAACTATGAATGCCATTATGCCCACTTGCAACATTGCTCTCATTATGCACACCACAACCCGCTATGATAGTGACTTCGGCATTATCGCCAATGTAAAAATCATTATACACTAAATCAGTAAGTCCCGCCTCAGTGACAATTACGGGGATATGCACGCTTTTGTTTTTTACATTTTGGGCTACAATTATGTCAATTCCCGATTTGTCTTGCTTTGACACAATTTCAATATCACTATCAGACACACGAGATACAAGTTTGCCATTTTTACGAATATTATAACTACCTTGTGGGATACCGTGCAAGTCGGCTATCTGTTGCAACAATTCTTTATCTATCTTATTTAACTTATCCACGATTTCCCCCTAATCTTCCACATTGTAACTTTTTAATTTTGTTTATAGCGTCCACTTTGTTGTATTCAGTAATACCATTGTTATCAAGCACAATAACCTTGCTAGCGCATTCAATGATTTTTTCTTGATGGCTTACGATAATAACAATTTTGTCTTTCAAATTTTTGAATATATCAATTAAGTTTTCAAAACTCCACAAATCAATACCTGCTTCAGGTTCGTCAAACAAAAACACTTCGCCACCTTTGGCAAGGGCTAGGGCAAGTTCGATACGCTTTAACTCGCCACCACTTAAAGTGCTATCCAGTTCACGATTGATATAGTCCTTAGCGCACATTCCAACTTTTGATAAATAGTCGCAAATATCTGCCAACTTATTGTTTTTGCTACTAGCAATATCCAACAAGTCCTTAACTTTTAAACCCTTAAAGCGTATTGGTTGTTGGAAAGCAAGTGTAAAGCCAAGGTTGGCACGCTCAGTAATATCAAGAGCGGAAATATCCTTTTTGTTATACATAATTTTGCCACTACTGGACTGGTTTATGTTCATAATCAATTTAATTAAAGATGATTTACCGCTTCCGTTTTGCCCAGTGATTACATTGATACCTTTATTAAATTTTAAATTTATATCTTTCAGTATGTCGATAGACTTGTTATTGTCATCGACAACCGAATAACTTATATTTTTTAATTCTAACATACATCTCCTTGAATTATGTAAATAATTATACAACATAAAACATCTTTTGTCTATAAATTGAAAAAATTTATTATTTGAAATTAATTTTATTGATTAATTTTACTATATCTATTTACAAATTGCGAAAAATGTTTTAATATGTATGATAAGGAGTACGTATGAAGAAATTTTTTAGTGAATTTAAAGCATTTATTAAAAAGGGTAATGTGGTAGACCTAGCAGTTGCTATGATTATTGGTACTGCGTTCAACAAGATTGTTAGTAGCCTTGTTAACGATGTTATTATGCCACTTGTGTCACTTTGCGTTGGTGGAACAGATGTAACCGATTGGAAATGGGTGATAAGGGAGGCAGAATATGACGTAAATGGCGTAGAGTTGGTGGCTGAAACTGCGCTTAAATACGGTCTTTTTATTCAAGCGGTGATTGACTTTTTGATTATTGCATTAACTGTATTTATTATTGTAAAAGTGTTTAAGTCATCTACTGAAAGAATCACAAAGATTAGCAAAAAAATTATTGCCGACACTTCTGAACTTACTAAAAAGCAAATTAAAGCCTTTAAAGAAAAAGGCAAAGAAAGCTGAAAAGAACGGTGAAGATGTGGATGTGGACAAGTTGGTGGCGGAAGTTAAAGGCGAGGATACAACAGTTGCGACAACTGAAACAAAAGCTGAAGCGGTAGTAGAAGAACCAGCAAAGGAAGTGGTTAAAGAGCAAGCCACAACCGTTGAAACCACTGCAACTGAAAGCACAACTAAAACCCAAGTTGAAAAGGACGACGAATTGTTAAGTGTGCTAAAAGAAATTAGTGATAGCATAAAATCAAACGATAAGTAATAAAACAAATCTCACTTTGCGGTGAGATTTTTTATGCAATATATTTATGTACTATATAATATATATAGAGATATATTTTATAAAATAAACTTCAAAAGTTAGTTTAATGTTTTGTCTACAAGCCTTTATTTATAGGCAAAAGATATATATTACAAAATAAGTTAAAAAATTTAAAAATTTTTGGCAAAAAGTGTTGACAATTTTAAGCAATCTGCATATACTATTGTTAGCAGTCAAAATTAAAGAGTGCTAAAAAGGAGATAGGCGTGGAGTTTAAAAGCCAAAGAAAAAAAGATATTTTACTTTACGCAGTTGATGAATATATTCGTAAACCGCAACCCATAACCAGTGCGGGCTTAAGCGTTAAATTTAGTGATGTAAGCACAGCGACATTGCGAAACGAATTAAATGCATTGGAGCAAATGGGATATTTGCAACAGTTGCATACTTCTGGTGGGCGTGTTCCTACAAGCCTTGCTTATAGGTGCTATGTAAATGACATTTTGTCTAGCAACAAGATTGACATTAATTCATTGCAACAAGTAAAAGATAACTATGAGGTTAAAAGCGTAAATTTAATCAGCACACTGTCATCACTAGCCAAAAGATTAAGCAAAGTTACCAATTGCCCAACCATATTGGTACAACATGGTATTGAAAATTTGACTATTGTGGACATTAAGATTATACCACTTATTCAAAAAGATGCGTTGTTGCTAGTTGAAACCACAGCAGGTGTGCTTGATGACAATTTAAGCCTTGGCCCTGACACTGACCGAGATGCATGTAGGGATGCTTCAAGTTATTTAACCGAACACTTTAAGGGGCAAACCATCAAATATATGGTGGACAATGTTGCCGAAGTGTGTTTGAAGGCGGGAGCGCAGATGTATCAGTTTAAATCGCTAATTGATAATGTGACATTGGCACTTCAAAATGTGGTTAAAACCAAACTTGACATTTCTAGCGGAAACACTTCAAAGTTGCTTGATAATATTACATCTAGCGAATATGATGAAGCAAAAGACGTGCTGTCCTTCCTAGAAGATGGCGACGAAGTAATCAATGCGGTGACTGATAGCAATGAGTTAAACTTTGTTATAGGCGAAGAAAACGAAAATGACAAACTAAAAGGCGGTATGATGGTGAGTGCACCTATCATAATTGATGGTGTAAGCATAGCATCACTGGCTTTGGTTGGACCTAAGCGTGTGGATTACGGAAGTTTGGCGGCGGCGTTAAAATTTATCATAAGCCAAGCCGAAAATATTAATAAGAAAGGAGATTAACCTTGGAAGATTTGGAAAAAGAATTAAACGATAGCTGTGGATGTTGTCCGGAGTGTAAATGTGGGGATGATTGCCATTGTACACCTGACAATAAGTGTTGTGATGAATGTACTTGCGATGAAAATTGCAATTGTCACGACAAAGTTTGTGACTGTGAAAGCGAATGCGATTGTGACGGCAAATGCGACGAGCAGTGCGATTGTGATGATAACAATGAAAATTGCGATTGTGGCAATGAATGCGAGTGCGGAAAAGATTGTGATTGCACTGAAGATGATAAGTGTTGTGAGGATTGCAATTGTGACACCGACAATGATTGCGATAGCAATAGTGCCGACAAGTGCAAGTGTGGCTGTGGTGAAGATGTTGATGAGCAGGAAGGCACCGCAGATGCATACTTTAAGCAGTTGCTAAGTTTGCGGGCTGAGTTTGACAATTACCGCAAGCGTACACAAAGTGATATATCTAAGTCGTATAGCAACGGGTTTAATCAAGCAATTACTGAGTTCTTGCCAGCACTTGATAGTTTTAAGATGGCTACCGAATATATTACCGACCAAAACACATTGATTGGTATTCAGTATATCGAAAAGGGCATACTTACCACTCTTGAAAAAATGGGCGTAAAAGTAATTGACACATCGGGCAAGTTTGACCCAAACTTTCACCAAGCAATCGGTAGTGAAACAAGCCCTGAGCATGAAAGCGGAGATATAATTAAGGAATGTTTTAAGGGCTTTATGTTGGGCGACAAAGTAATTAGATATTCACAAGTAATAGTGGCAAAATAATATCGCTAGAGATAAATTAAGCAATTAAATATAATTGCTAACTGTACATACGAAAGGGGAGAAAATGGCTGAAAAGTTATATACATTACAGGATGTTGACAACTTTTTGCAAGAACATTATGACCTAAATTGGCGAAAATTTACAATCATTAAAGATGGGTAAGAAACGGGCATTAGAATGTGGGATTTTAACCATAGCCGACTAAGCGTTGTGGCGGTGTTGTATAAGGGAGACAAACGAGAAATTAGGTGGCTATGTGTGTCAAACTTGTATTTTAGCGTTAATGGCGAGGATAATGAAGGGAAAACTAAAATCTGGAAAGAGTTGGTAGCACAAAAATATGATAAACCACAAGATGTGGATAATAAATTATAAGGAGAATTATTATGGAAAGAAAATATGAATTAAACAATGTATACGATTATTTATTAAATCATTATGATTTGGAATGGAAAGGTTTTCAAATTAGAAATACAAAGGGACATAGAACTGCTAATGAAGATGATTTTGACGGCGATTATTTGTATGAATTTGCAGTTGTTTATCAAGGAAAAAGTAAAAAATTGGTAACATTAAATGTGACTAACGACAAATTTATTGTTGGCGGATATAAAGCGCCAGAAGTTTCATGGAAAGACTTTTTGGATAATCAAAAAGAACAAGATTTGACTAAATAAATTAGGCTTTTACAATTTTTCAATAGAAAAGTTGAGTAAATATAGTAAAAAGTAAGGAGAATTATTATGGGAAAAATTATTGGTATCGACTTAGGTACAACAAATTCATGTGTGGCAGTTATTGAAGGTGGCAACCCAACAGTTATTGCTAACAGCGAAGGTGGAAGAACTACACCTAGCGTAGTAGGCTTTAAGGATGGCGAAAGATTAATCGGTCAAGTGGCTAAGCGTCAAGCGGTTGCTAACCCTGACCGTACAGTTATTTCAATCAAGCGTGAAATGGGCACAGACTATAAGGTTAAGGTGGATGACAAGTCTTATTCACCACAAGAAATTTCGGCTATGATTTTAAGCAAATTAAAGGCAGACGAAGAAGCGTATTTGGGTAGCCCTGTAACTCAAGCGGTTATTACAGTGCCTGCATATTTTAATGACAGCCAACGCCAAGCAACTAAGGATGCTGGCAAAATTGCTGGTCTTGAAGTATTGCGTATTATCAACGAACCTACTGCAGCAGCGCTTGCTTATGGACTTGATAAGGAAGACAAGAAAAACCAAAAAATACTTGTATTCGACCTAGGTGGCGGTACATTTGATGTAAGCATACTTGAAATTGGCGATGGCGTATTTGAAGTGCTTTCTACCAACGGTGATACTCGTCTTGGTGGTGACGACTTTGATAATCGCATTATGAATTTATTGGTTGAAGAATTTAAGAAAGAAAATGGCATTGATTTAAGCAATGACAAACTTGCTATGCAACGCCTAAAGGAAGCGGCTGAAAAGGCTAAGATTGAACTAAGCACATTAACTCAAACTACAATCAGTTTACCTTTCATTACTGCGGACACAACTGGACCTAAGCACTTGGAATACAATTTGACAAGAGCAAAATTTGAAAATATGATTAGCGACTTGATTGAAAAAACATTAACTTGCACTCGTAAGGCTTTGGATGATGCAAAATTATCTAAGAGCGACATCAATAGCGTGGTACTTGTTGGTGGTTCTACTCGTGTTCCAAGTGTAGTTGAAGCATTGGAAAAGGAAATTGGCAAGAGTGCATTTAAAGGCATTAACCCAGACGAATGTGTGGCTATGGGCGCTGCTATCCAAGCGGGCGTATTAGGTGGCGAAGTTAAGGATGTATTGCTACTAGATGTAACTCCATTATCATTAGGTATTGAAACTCTTGGTGGTGTGTTTACAAAACTTATCGAACGCAACACTACAATCCCTACTAAAAAGAGCCAAGTATTTAGTACTGCTCAAGACAATCAACCTGGTGTTGAAATCCATGTATTGCAAGGCGAACGCCAATTTGCTGCACAAAACAAAACTTTGGGTAAATTCCAACTTGTAGGTATTCCACCTGCACCAAGAGGTATCCCACAAATCGAAGTTACATTTGATATTGACGCAAACGGTATTGTTAATGTTAGTGCAAAGGATTTGGGCACAAACAAGGAACAAAAAATTACAATTACTGCTAGCACAAACTTAAGCGACGACGAAATTGATAAGGCAGTGAAGGAAGCCGAACAATTTGCCGAAGAAGACAAAAAGCGTCGTGAAGTAGTAGATACAAGAAATACTCTTGATGCAAATGTAATGAATATTGAAAAGTTGGTTAAGGAAAATGGCGACAAACTAAGCGAAGAAGACAAGAAGAAATTGACTGACGCTTGTGAGGAAGCCAAGAAACATTTGACAAGTGAAGATATTGAAGAATTAAAGAAAGCAACTGAAGATTTAACTGCTGTATCTAACGAAGTGTTTACTAAGATGTATCAAAATATGCAACAACAAGCCCCACAAGCCGATAGTAACAACGGCTCAAACAACAATGGTGGAGATGACGAAGTTATTGTAGAATAATGCTTGAAATACGCTTTTGTCTTGCTTGAACGGCACTTATGTTTGTTCATTCGCTTGACAAGCGATTTCTTCGCAATCTATGAAGGGGCAACTTCTTTCCCCTTCATTGCTTCCCATTTGTGAAGGGAGAGAATATATAAGGAAAATTATAAAAGGAGAATATAATGGATAAAAATACCGATTTAGATGTAGAGTTTAACACTTTGTATGGCAATTTGGAAGAACTTCATCGTCGAGTAGAAGATAAAGTGGTTGAATTTCCTAAGCAATCATGTTGTAGACATTTTGTGTATACTCTTAATCAGTTGCTTGAAAAAGAAGAGTTGATACAAAAATTAACTGCTGACCAAATTGATAATATAATAAGAATGGGTATGCATCTAGTGGTGGAAGAAAGAATTACTGAAGATGACAAGTTGGCATTATATGAGCAAATTAATATATTCCACCGAATAAACACAAAAGGAATGGAAGTGTAATGGCTAACAAGGACTATTATTCAATTTTGGGAGTAAGCAAAACTGCTAGCGACGATGAAATCAAATCTGCCTATCGTAATTTAGCCAAGAAATATCACCCCGATATAAATAAGGAAGAAGGCGCACAAGATAAGTTTAAGGAAATTTCCGAAGCGTATTCAGTGCTTAGTGACAAAACCAAGCGTGCAAACTATGACCAGTTTGGCACAGCCGAGCCTCAACAAGGATTTGGTGGCGGTAGTGGCGGATTTTCGGGCTTTGGTCAAGGCTTTGAAGGCGGATTTGAAGATATATTTAATTTCTTTGGTGGTGCTTTTGGTCGTGGTAAATCGGCACAGCAAGAGCAAGGTGCAGATTTAGCAACCGATATTACCATTTCGTTTGAAGAAGCAGCGTTTGGCGTAGAAAAGGAAATAACTATCAAACGCCCTGAAAAGTGTAGCGAATGTGGCGGTACTGGCGCTAAAAAGGGCAGTGATACAGTAAAATGTAGCGATTGTAACGGCTCGGGCAAAGTGCAATTTGTGCAAAATACATTGTTTGGGCGTGTTGCCAGTATGACTGAGTGTAAAACTTGTGGCGGTACGGGTAAGATAATTAAGGAAAAATGTAATTATTGCCGTGGCACAGGACTATCACAACAAGATGTAAAGGTAAAGGTTAAAATTCCAGCAGGTATTGACGACGGTCAAACTATCCGTATGCGTGGCGAAGGCGAGCAAGTGGCAAGCGCTAATGGCGTTGCGGGTGATTTACATATCAATGTCAAAGTTAAGCCACACAAACTACTTGTCCGCAAGGAATTTAATTTATATGTGGATGTGTATGTTCCGTTTACAATCTTATTGTTGGGTGGTCAAATGGAAATACCTACACTTAAAGGTAATACAACCATTGATATTAAGCCTTTAACTCAATCTAATACCAAATACACCTTAAAAGGCAAAGGTATTAAGTTCTTGCGTGGATTTGGTAGTGGTGATTTGGTTGTAACGTTAAAAGGCGAAATGCCAAAGAGTTTGGATAAAAATGCTAAAAAGTTGATTAAGGAACTAGAAAGTTCTATTTCAAGCGCAGATTATCCTAAAACAGAAAGTTATAACAAAAAACTTAAATAACAAAAAAGATGTTGAACTTGAAAAAGTTTGATATATTGGCTTATTAATTTTGGTTAAAAGCGACCCCTTGGCTTTTAATATATAGCCGAAAGGCAATAAAAAACTTGGCACATAGCCAAGTTTTTTAATTAAGCCAAATAACTTTTGATTTGATGTCAGCATTTAACAAGAATGGGCAGTATTGCATTTATTAAAGTCGTAAAAGTCACCACAGTCACCAACATACTCGTCAGCAATTGATTTGTTAGTTTGACCAAGCCTAGCATATTGAAATTTAGACCAAGGTTTACTATACGATTTTTTGCCAATTTCCATCTCAAAGGCAGTAAACCTGCACATTGTAGGAATTTCTTGCTCATCAAATTCGGGCAAAATACCAATAATTTGACTATCGTCAGCAAATATTATGCTAAAATCATCCACATCGTAATAAGCAAGATTTAAACCTTTTAAAAATTGTTTTAATGCGCTTTCGTCCAAGTTGGTTAAATAGTTATACTTCATATATTCTCCTTTAAAGTTAAATAAAGTGGTGTTAAGACAGTAAATTCACAACCTATATATAATATGTTAATAAAGTATAACATAAAACCTAAAAAAGTCAACATCGTGCAAAAATTTAACCAAACATTTTTAATATGCATATATTTAAATATGAAGATTTATTGTTTTAAAATGCCAAAACTATTTAAGCCGATTATCAAAATAATATTTGGCAAAAGTATTTATTATGTAGGCAAATAGGCAAAATTTATGGACATAAAAAGCAACTAGACTGGTGCTAGTTGCTTTTAACATATTAAATATAAATAAATTATTTAGACTTTTTGGCTGTCTTAATACATTTAGTGCAAAGGTATTGTTCAGTGCTTTTACCATTAATTTCTACTGATATCTTTTGAACATTGGCTTCAAAAGTGCGTTTTGTCTTTCTATTACTATGGCTAACATTGTTACCACTTGTTTTACCTTTACCACATATAGCACAAACTCTGCTCATAACGACCTCCCGTTTTTCAAATACACATTATTGTAACACACAAAAACATAAATTGCAAGTATTTTTTGAAAAATATTGAAATAATACTTGAT
>JAFULP010000035.1 GCA_017473285.1 Clostridia bacterium | reverse complement strand
TTGGTGTAAGCGAAACACCGCAATCGGTAGACTTGCAAAATCAAAGCGATGAGTATTTCCACTTGTATGAAAATATATATTACAAGGTAAGTGCAAATCACGAGTACGGTACTCAAGTTGTGGTAACAGTGTTTGTGTTAAAGCCAATGGATAGAACCCAACAATATTATGTCATAGATAGTGCATATCTAAATGATGCTGGGTTAACTATTAACTATGACGGCGAAGGTGAATTAAACGGAATAATGGGAGATTGTTATACTTTTACTTACGACCTGAAGGGCGATGATTTACCTACCGAATTGAAGTTGGATGTAAACTTTAAAGCGTTGTATTATGTTGAATTGCAATAAAAAATAGTTTTGCAACAATGTGTAGCAACAAAAGGAGAACTATGAATTATAACACAATTATAATTGGTGGCGGAGTGGCTGGGCTAACTGCAGGAATGTATTTAGCCCGTGCAAACCTGCCTTGTTTGATATTGGAAGGTAAATTTTGGGGCGGACAAACTGCTTTGCTTAACAAGGTAAGCAATTACCCAGCAATAATGGATGCAACGGGGTTTGATATTGCTCAAAATTTCTACAACCAAGTTAAGCAATTTAATATTGAAATGAAAACCGAACTTGTAATATCGGTAAAACAAGTGGGCAACACATACGAAGTGTTAACCAACAAAGGTAAATATTTAGCCAATAATATAATTGTGGCAACAGGCGCTAAAACCACAGTTTTGGGACTACAAGAAGAAAAAAGATATGTGGGCAAGGGTGTAAGTTATTGCGCCACTTGTGACGGAAATTTTTTCAAAAATCAACCAGTAGCAGTATATGGATTTGGCAAAACTGCGCTGGAAGACATTAAATATTTGCATAATTTGGCAAGCGAAGTTTATTGGCTAGTGCCTAACAAGGCTTTGCCCGCCAAAGTATTGCAAGAGATTAAAAACTTAAACAATTTAAAAATAAAATATTCTTGCGAAGTGTTAAATCTAATTGGTGACAACACCTTGCAACAAATTGTATTGTATAATGCACAAGACAAACAAACTGAAAAACTAGATGTGGCGGGCTTGTTTGTATCTCTTGGTAGACAGCCCGACTTGTCTTGGCTTGAAGTGGATATCAAAACCAATAAAAATGGTTACGTGATTGTTGACAAAAATTGTCAAACAAGCCACAAAGGAATGTTTGCTTGTGGAGATATTACTTCACGGGAACTAAAACAAATAGTAACTGCTTGCAGTGATGGTGCGGTGGCATCAAGTTATATTATTGCAAAAAGATAAAATCCATTAAGGAGATGGTATGAGTAAAAAACGAATTATATTGGGAATATTAATTGTTATGGTGATGGCAGTGTGCAGTGCCTTTATAGGGACTATACCATCAGTTTTTGCAACGGAAATAACAGATGCGCAAGTACTTGAAACCGAAGCGGGTAAATTTTACGGACAAGGCTATTATGCCGTAGGCGATAGCGTTACACTAAAAGCCGAAATGAACGCAGGATACGCATTTGAAGCGTGGGTTTCGGTGGATCAAGACGGCAATGTAATCAAGGAATTGTCAACCAAGGAAGAAGACACCTTTGTAGTGGAAGAAAATATAACAATTAAGGCAATGTGGCACAAGATTGAATATTATGTAAACTTTGACGAAAGTTTGCTGGAAAACGATGAGTTAAAGGACTTTACTTATGAAATTGTAAACAAAACTCAACAAGACGGAAAAAATTATTATAATGACCAACTGGAAATAACTGTAAAAATCAAAGACAATGTCCACATACAAGGCATTTCAAAAGATGTATTTTTAAATGTATTATTTATAAACGGCATCAGCCTTAACAACGTAATACGAGATGGCAATGTAAACGCACAATATTCAGTAACTAATGATGATATAACTGGGTTTAAACAATTTGTTGTTAGTTTGAATATCAAAGAAAACTTATTGATAGATTTTGATTATACTTATTTATATAATTTAGAAATCAAATCGGGCAATGCCAATATTGATATTGCAAATATTATAAATTTTATAACGGCAACTAATTATTATAGCAAAGTGGATGATTATAATTATTTAATCCGCGCAGACAAGCAAGTGACTTTAACTATTTCGGCGGGAGATGATGTGTACGAATTTGTAAGTTATCAATTCCAAGGTCAGGACCCTGATAACAAATATTCACAATCATTTACTTTGTCAAAAGATAGCACATTTACCGTCAATTATAGCAAAAAGCAATATGAGATTAGTTTTAATTCGTATTTGGTTAATGGCTATGGCAATTACGACAACTTAACCACTTTATTGTACGATATTAACAGCGAAAGCATTTCGGCGGGCGAAAGTGTAAGTTTTGAATATGACGAATTAAGCAAAAAGATTACAATTAAAGACATAACCGATGACAAAACAAGTGAATATACCTATCCAACTGATGTGTTTGGATATAAATTTGTAGGATTTGCAATCAATAATGAATTGCTTGCTACAAACACCTACACATTAAGTGAAACCGCACCTGAAAATGTTGAAATTCAATTAATATTTGAATATATTGCATATTCATTCGAAATTAAGTTGGTGGACGAATATTTTGCCGATGATATTGATTATGGTTATACATACACTAATGGATACAACAAACTTATAGTTGGAACAAAATTAAATTTGTATGCGCAAACAACTAAATATTCAATTGTTGGTTGGAGTTGGAGCGCAACGCCTAAGCAAGACGGATACTTGTTTGTTGCCAGCGAAAATGCAACAAGTGACAATCAAACTATACAAAGTTTTGCTCCAATAAGCGACGACGAAACACACATTTATACACTTTATTTGGATGTTGATTATAGATATTCGTCAGTTAATTATAGTTTGAAAAATAATAGCATTGAGCAAAATGTGGATTACGATACAGTTGCAGTAGATTTAAGCAACAAAGTTATAGTATTTAGTGATAGTGAAAATGTACTAACTAGCCAGCAAGTGGAATATTTAGATACTGACATCACAATAGACAGCACTTCAAATACAACAACTATTGCTACCACTCAGTTTGGCAATATTGTTATATCGGGCGACACATTAACATACACAGCAAACGGAATAAATGTAACATCCATTAGCAAAACCGATGAAGATGGAGTAAGTGTATATAGTTTTAACAAATACACATACTTTGGCGAGTTGTTTGCCAGCACCGTTGAATATTTGACCTTAACTCAAAGTGTCAATAATGTTACATTCACAATAAATGGAACAACTTATGGTCACAATCTTGTAAAAATTGGCGAAATACAAACTGTAACCACCACCGCAGTGTATGACGATGCTAAATTGGCTTATCAAATTGATTATGCATACAGTATGTATTTGTATATGAATAGCGACAACACCGCTTATGATTACATCGAATTGCATGGCGTAAAATATTATTATGATGGGGAAAAGTTTGTGCTAAATAATGCTACAATTAACACCCCTAAGGATATTGAGTGCAATAGTGTTAAAAGTGCAACATACAGTTTGCAATTGTCAAACTTATTGCCAAATACATTGGTTATATATTCTACTCAAAGTACTAATACATCAAATTATGGTTTTACAAGTTTTACTGACAAATTGGGAAGCAATTTGGGTAAAATAGAGTATAACAATCATATGATATGTATGTTAAATGCAACAGATTTTGACACTTTGTATGTTGAATATCGCAAACTTGAAAATAATATAACTTTGCGCTTAAACAACGAAAGTGCATATAGTTATGACAATATATTATTTACAGTTAATGGCGTGTCAGGCAGTGGAAAAACTATAGTGGCAACCGACAATGATATAATAATTATTACAATTTCAACCGATAACATTAGCGCTGGCTATAAGTTTGACAGATACGAATTTAACACACAAACATTGTCTACCGATTTGGTGCTACAAATTGTGATGGACGCAAAAGTTTATGCCAATCAAATAATTGACATAATATTTACTGAAATTGAATACAAACTTAATATATATTATATCGATAAAGATACAAATATCATTGATGCAAGCGGTGCAAATGGCAGACTCGTATTTGAAGGGCAAGATGAGGGCTTGACCTCAACAACGGTTAAATTAAACAATCAATATGTATTTAATGCTGTTGCAAATAGTGGATATTATGTGGGCAATGCCTACATTGGCACTAATGCATATCAATTGCTTGGACTAATGGAAACTAACGATGATGAAAATCTTGTAACCAAGTGGACACTAAGCAATGATAATTTCCAGCAAGCAATAATAAGCAATGCAAGTGATACTAATGAAGTAAATTTGTACATATATTTCGCTATCCACACTTATAGCATAAAAGTATATTTTAATATTGCTGAAAATGCAAGCATAATTAATTATCCATATCTTTATATCAACAATATAAAGGGTGATTTAAGCGTTGCTCCTGAAGCAGAAAATGGATTTATTTCAACCAAATATTATGTTGAGATGGGCAACTTTGAATACAACAGTAATGTTGTGTGCAAACTTGACAACTTTATGTTGGGTACAAGTTTGCAACGCTGGGAAAATGCTTACGGCAATCAATTAAGTACCTCCAACGAATACACAATAACCACAATAGATGGTGATGTGGTGTTAAAAGTGGTGTTGCAATATGTTAGATATGGATTGCAATTTATTGCCACCGACGAGCAAGGCAATCAATGCAATTATGGCTCAGCATCATCTAACAGCGCAACAGTTAAATTGTTTGACACAGTTAATTATACGGTTAATTCCACAATGGGCTATGTGTTAAAGCAAAAGTATTATTATAATGCTTCTAACGAAATTGTAACCGAAAATATTGATTCAGGTTTTAGATTTAATCCTTCAAATTTCAAAATTGAGCAAGGTTATGTAAACATTTATTTGGTATTTGGATTAAAGTCAATTAACCTTACTATTAGTAATAGTGTTGAAGGCAAAATGTATTACTTTGATGGGCAAGACCCACAAACTTTGGCAACCTTTACAGTGTCAAGGATGCGTGGCAACACAAATACAACACTAAACGCCGAAACTGGCTATGAATTTCAAACTGGTGACATACTTACAATGGAAATTACACCAGCCTCAATAGGTGTGGATATATCAGTAATTAAGTTGGGAAGTATTAATATAACCACATTAAGCAATAATAGTTTTTATAGTTTAACTCCAATTGCCATTTATGAACAAGAACAAGTTAAGGGAGTGTATTATCAACTTAAAATAGAATTTACTTCAAGCATAATAGATGCTTTGCAAGATGAAGACAAATTGGAAAATGTGTTAAAAGTAAAAGTGTATAATATTACATATACTTACAACTTTATAGACTTTAAATTTGGCATAACATTAATTAGGAAATATGGCAATGCAACAGTGTATGGGGATGAAGACTCTCCGCTTGTAATAAAAAATGTTGGCTATGGCGGAGCAGTTAACTTTAGTTATTTATACGAAGGTATGAATACCGAAATTAGTAAGAAGTTTAGAGTGGACGGATTTTCAATTGCAGGCATATCACAGCCAGCGGGTTCTAGTTTTGATTTGCAAGACATAGCGCTATGGGAGCAACTTGCATTAAAAGCACACATTTCAAATTCACACGAAATCACGGCAGTATTGTTGTTAAGCCCTAAAATAACGCTGGGAAATTATACAGGATATAGCCTATCCACAGGTTATTTGTACGAGCGCACATATATTGGCGCAGAGCAAGGATTGACAACAACTGGCGACAATGCAGATGTTATTGTTGGTGAAAAATTTGAGGTGGTTATCAAGTATAATTCGGGTGCGGGTTATATAGATACTTTACCTATAAATGTTGGTCAGTATGAAGTGCAAATTGTTGCAAAAATAAGTTCAAGCAGTTCACAAACAATCAATGTTGTGTTTGATGAAGTGGTTACTTACAAAATAACTCCAGCATTAATCACAGTGTCTTTAAAAACTTATAGCCAAACTAATCCTATATCAAAAGTATATGACGGAACAAACAGTTTGGCATCAACAGTAATCGTTAACGATATTAAACTGGAAGGATTGTTTGCCAAGGACCAAAATCAAGTATTTATTGACGCCAATAAGTTGAGTGCTAAATTTTCAGGTTCATCAGTAAATACAATATCAACATTGCATGATATAAGTGTGTTTGACATTTCATTATTGGACGCATCTAACAATACAATAACAAACTACAAGTTGGCTAGTGGCGAAAACCTTGTGTTTACCCAAATTGGTCAAATAACGCCTAAAAAGTTAAATATCACTGGCTTTAAAGTTAGCAACAAAGTATACGATGGCACTGGCAACCTTGTAGTAAATATTGATAATATTAATTATGTGGGCAAACTTGAAAGCGACTCGACACAAATTTTAAACGAAAATTTAAGATTTTACCTTGATGACTACAGCGTAGGCGTTGCTCGTGAAGTTAAATTAGATTGGACTAATGCAGTGGTTGGCGCAGATAGTACAAACTATACAATAACTTACGATACAAAATATGTTGACATTCATCCATACGAATTGACATACACAATTAAGGATTATGGAACGGTTAAAATCGTGGATGCTGATAGATTGTGTTTAATCCCTATAGGCAGTGAAATTATTGCAAGCGTGTATAGCAACGGCTCTAGCGAATATCGCAATTTATATAGCATTGTTGAGCCTGAAATTTCAAAGGGCGAAAAACTAAGAGTTTGCTATGAAGTGGTATTGCGTGTTGGCGTTGTAAATCAATTGGTGCCACAAGGATTGTATATATACTTGCCTAAAGTAAACAAAATTACAAAAGTATTGCAAGTAACCGACGGCAACAATGTGGAAAAAATTGAGTATTTACCACAAGATGAATACACGGTGGTAAGAGTGGAGCAAGGTGAGGCGCTATTTAGCATCGTAACACGAACCACATATTTGCCATTATGGTTAATTATATTAATTATTTGCTTAATTTTATTGTTACTTGCTATTTTAATATTAATATTCATATTGATTAGACGCAAGAGCAAGCAAAAGTATAGTTCGTATGATAAAATTTAATATAATTATATTTACAGTTAACTGATTTTAAAATTTAATAAAAGTCAAGGCGATTATGAAGTCCTCAAAATGTGGGATGTACTTCAATTAATTCCTTGACTTTTTTGTTATAATTACTTATGCTTTAATAAAATGGAGTAGATATAAATATGAAAGAAAATATTAGTTCGCAATTTAAATATACAGTAGATTTAGGTCTTGAAGCCACCAAAACAACCTTTAAACTAAAGAAAACCAAAAAGGATAATATTGTACATATATTAGTTGTGGTTTTTATGTTTGTTATGGTAGGCGTTTTGATATGGGATATAGTTAGGGATGCAAGTTTTGTAATTGATTTAATTATATTGATTGCATTAATAGGGGTTGAAATTTTTAATCTTGTTATGCCCAAGATAATAATGTATAATCAAAAGAAATTTTTAAAGCAATTAAATTTGGCTGAAATAGAGTACACGATTACTGAAATTAGCAAAAATAAATGTACTGAAAGTTATTACAAAAACAATAAGGTGGTAATGCAAAATGTATGCGAAATGTCCACACTTGTTGCATATCAAATCAAAGATAATTACGCATTTGTTGTATTTAATAACTTTGCTTGTGCAATTTTTGATTTAAACACTTTAAATATTTCGCTTGAAGATTTTAATCATGAGTTGGACACCGTGATTGCTAAAAATAAATTGACCAAAACCAACAAACATTAGCGATAAACTATTACTTTCTCGCCACCTGAATAGGTTGCGGGATTTTCTTTATTAAACATAATTAGTTTGTCTTGAGTTATATGCAATCGTTTGCACAAATCCCAGCAACTTTCGTTAGAGTGAGCGATGTATATTTGGAAAGCAATGTCGCCATAATTAATCGCCTTGCCATATTTTACATTATCAATCAACTCAATTTTATTTTTAATGTATGCGCTACCCGTTATACAAAATTCATAATCTACCATAAGGGTGTTGCCACGCTTGATTTTGCACTTGCAACTTGAAGGAACAGCGGATAAGTGCAATGCACAAATCTCATCATTTAATTCTTGCTTAATATTTACTGAATATGGTATTTGGGTTGGCAAATGCTTAATTTCACGATTTTCATCAAAGTACAACAAGTTGCCACTAATCACGCCTTCAACCACAATCAAATTGTCCCTAACCGAATATTGGGTAACGCTAGCGGAAGTGTTTATCATACCTAATATTTCATCAACATTAAGTTCGTCAGCCAAAGTTATTTCCGCATCAATATTTTCGTTGGATTTAAAGCATGGCATTTTTTTGCACACATCATAATTGTTGCGAATTATTTCAACTTCGTTATCCAAACTATATAAGTCATCAATCACATCCATATTAATTGTTTTGTAAACATATCCACTCACTACGATGCAATATTCAAAATTAAAGTGAGTGTCATTATCGCTTATATCAGGCGTAATTTGAGTGGAATTCAAATTGATATATGCCGAAATATCTGCAACACATTCATTATCGCAAGACGATGCTTCAACCTCACATTTAAAAGGTGTTGAATTGGTACAAATTTTAATTGAATGATTGTCGTCATTATCTGTTTCGTACATTATTGTGTTAAATATTTGCCCATTAAGCAAGATGTATCCGTCATAACATTTAGCGTCATCAACAATAACTTTGCTATCGCACGATAACATTTTACTAATTTTTGAACCTAACCTAAAATCAAAGTCATAATTAGTGGTTTTGCTAATTTTTTGTATACAAGTACACGCTTGCAAAACGGATTTTTTTGTAATCAAATTATCATTAGATTGATTAAATGTATTTAATCCCGCATTTAAACTACACAAGCAATCCAAACTACCTTCGATATTAACACGCAACATTTTGTCATCATTATCAAATTCTGCAATAAATTGGCTGTTGTTAACACTAATTTCGCAATCAGCGGTTATGTTTTCGCTATTGATAGTTTCGCTAAAATTAACCGAGTCGGACAAACTGTTGTACATATTGTCGGTGTCGATATATACAACCTTAATTCCAACACTTCCTTTTACAATTGCCTTGTTAAACAGTGGTTCGATTTGCGAATCGATTAAGCAAGTTTCAATATTTAATACTTGTTTAATATGAGTGTTTGAGTCGATATTCATATTAAGTTGAGATTTGATATTTAGCGTAGGTAAATTTATTACATGCGCCACTTTAATTCCATTATTTTCTTCCATAATGCCTCCTATGTTCTAAATATATAGGTGGCGTGTGTAAATTATGCTTTAAGTTTGAAAATTTTACAAATTTATCAATCTAACCCCAAAAAAGTGTAACTAAATTCAAAGTTTTCATATATTTTCGACAATTTTGAACCTAATTTTACAGTTTAATATAAAATGCAACCAAAAAGTAAATTTTTCTTTTTTGATTTTTTAACCCCTTTTGTTAATATGAAATTACACTGCTTTTGAGCGGAATAAGATAAAGAGGGAGATATTATGAAGAATACTATTAATGTAATAGTTGCTGATGAAAACAAAGAAACAATAGATGAGTTTCTGCAAAATTTACCTAAGGAAAAATTTAATGTTGTAGCCGTTGCTACTGATGGTGCAACATTATTGCAACAGATAAGGGAGCATAACCCTGATGTGGTTGTAATGGATTTGGTGTTGCCACAATTGGACGGCTTTGCGGTAATGGAAAAATTATACAAAGAAAATATAAAAACTAATATCATAATCCACACTGGATTGTCGTTAAATGGTTTTGTAAATAAGGCTATGAAATTGGGCGCAAAGTATTACGCTATTAAACCTTTTAGTGCAAAGGTGCTAATTGAGCGCATTGAAGACATTTATGAGTCCGCTGATTTAGATATTGCTAACACAAGCAATATGAATATGAACAAAATGGAAGAAAAAATTACTAATATATTTATTACTGTAGGAATTCCTGCTCATATAAAAGGTTATCAATTTTTGCGTGAAGCAATAAAATTGGCTATTGCAAATCCTGAAATTATTAATAGTATTACTAAAAAATTATATCCAACAATTGCTGAAAAATATAGCACTAGTGCATCCAAGGTTGAAAGAGCAATTAGGCACGCTATTGAAGTTGCTTGGAATAGAGGCAAAATTGAAAATATAAATAATGTATTTGGATTAAAAGTTTATTCAAGCAACGAAAAGCCAACTAATGGCGAATTTATAGCGTTAGTGGCTGATAAAATGCTAATTGAGGGTGCTTGCTAAAAATTAATTAAAAAATATATAAAAAATAGTAGACAAATAATTTTTAAATAATTATAATATACTAACAAAAGGATAAGGGAGTATATTATGGCAAAAAGTTCAAAAAATGTATATATTAGATGTCCTAGATGTGAATTGAATTATATTAAAAAAGCAGACCAATATTGTGATGTCTGCAAAAGAGAAATGAAATTAATTGAAAGTGATGATGATATTGGCGATTTGGAACTTTGCAGTATATGTAAAATAAATTTTGTGCAAAATGGTGAAGAGGTTTGTGAATTGTGCAAGCAAGAATTTGGAATCAATAATGCTGAAGATATGGACGAAGAAGTAAACAACTGGCATAAATACATCTCAGATGATGATGAAGATGACGATGATGACGAATTTGACAGCACGGACGATGATGCTGATGTTGAAATAACTTCAGGCGTTGACGATTTGGATTATGTTGATGATTTGGACAAAGACGACCTAGGCTTAGACGATATGGACGATGATGAAGACGATTTTGACGACGATGACGACGACCTATAATATATAATAGCCTAGCATTGCCATATTGCGGATTTTGTCGTTTTTGAATAAAATGCTAATATTTTGCCAAAACTTTAAATAAGGATGGTGGGATATGAAAAGAAGCATTACAACATTAAACGATATTAAGCAAGCGGTTTTGTCATTGAAAGGTGAAGAAGTTAAATTATATATTAATCGTGGTAGGCGAAAAATATTAAAGTTTGAAGGCGTTATCGACAATGTTTATACCAGCGTATTCACTGTTAAGGATAGGATTGCTTCGGCTTCAACACACACATATTCATATAGCGATATATTGTGTGGAGAAGTTAAGATTACTAAACTTGCCGAATAGACTTAAGTTATACAAAATGATAAAGTTTCAAAATTCACGGGTTACTGTGAATTTTTTTTGTACAAAATGTTATAGGTTTATTTTGAGGGAATTTCTTGACAAGTGCTGGTTTATAAAATATAATAGAATAATAAAGGAATTTAATTATGAAAATAAATATTCAACCAGTTCGTGGCACATATGATTATGCGCCTATCCAAGCCGAAAATCGTGAAATTGTAAGGCAACAAATATTAAAAAGTTATCAAGATAATGGTTTTACTTTAATTGACACTCCAGTTTTGGAAAATTTGTCACTATTAGATAGTAGCGAAGGTGGGGACAATCTTCGCCTTATGTTTAAAACAATCAAGCGTGGGGCCCAACTTGATTTAACCAAGCCTAATTTAACCGAAAAGGATATTGTGGAAGAAGGTTTGCGTTATGATTTAACCGTTCCGCTTGCAAGATTTTATGCTGGAAACCGTGAAATGTTGCCTAATCCATTTAAATCTATTCAAATAGGTTATTCTTTCCGTGCCGAGCGTCCACAAAAAGGTCGCAATCGCCAATTTATACAATGCGACATTGATATTTTTGGCGATAATAGCATCAATGCAGAAATTGAAATTATCGCCACCGTTATGGATACTTACGCTCGTTTAGGGCTAAGTGATGTAACAATGAAAGTTAACAGTCGCAAAATCCTTAATTCATTGGTTGAATTTTGTGGTTTCGATAAGGCGGATATTAACTCTGTGTGTATTACACTTGACAAGTTTGATAAGATTGGCATTGAAGGTGTGGAGCAAGAGTTGGTGGAAAAGGGCTTTAATGCTAGCAATATTGCATCATTAATCAAGGCTAGTGCTGATATTAAGCAAAATGGTTTAAGCGTGGCATCTAGTTATTGCGTTTCAACTCAAGATATTGATGAAATGCAATATATTATAAGTACCGCAAATAGTGTAATTACTAACGGAAGATGTGTATTTGATTTGTCGATAGTTCGTGGTCAAGGCTATTACACGGGCACCGTGTACGAAGCGTATACCGACGGCTTTGGTGGTGCAATTGGTGGTGGCGGACGCTATGACAAGATGGTTGAAAAATTGATTGGCATCAATGTGCCAGCCGTTGGGTTTGGTATGGGCTTTGAGCCAGTTAATTTAATATTGACCGAGCAAGGAAAAACAAAAAAGGATAAATTAAAAATTGCACTTATCTACAATCGTGAAGATGATTATGCTACTGTGTTGGCTAAAAAGAAACAATTGATGCAAAAATACGCTGTATCAACTTATGTAAGACCTAAAAATATGAAAGCAATGCTTGATAAATTAAAGTTTGCCAATTTTGATGGCTTTATTTCAATGCAAGACGATAACATTAAAACGCTATAAATGCTTGCGAAGTTACTATGATAAGTTAAATTTAATATATATTTGCAGAATAAAATGTATAATAAATTTTTTGGATATTCTATGGACGAAATATCTTTAAAAATGTTGAGTGTTACATATAACAGCAAAAAGGATTAGTTAAATAAGGAGTAAATATGGACGAAACAATGTTGGAAGAAAATCAAGAAAGATTTATACAAATATATAATCAATACATCAAGCGTGAAGGTGCGGATAATTTGTTGGACTGGCTAATAAATAGCGACTTTTTCACCGCACCAGCGTCATCAAAATTCCACTCAGCCTATGAGGGTGGGTTGTGCGAACACAGTTTGAAGGTGTTTGACAGATATGTAAGACTATTGAAGATGGAATATGGCGAAGAGTTTAGCAATCATATTTCGATGGAAAGCGTGGCAATTATAGCACTGCTACACGATGTGTGTAAAGTGGATTTTTATAAGACGGATTATCGCAATGTAAAGGTGGATGGTCAATGGGTTCAAGTGCCATACTACACTGTGGAAGACAAACTCCCATATGGTCATGGTGAAAAGTCAGTGTATATTGTGGGCAGTTTTATCAAACTTACTCGTGAAGAAGCAATATGCATCAATTGGCATGGTGGCGGATTTGATGAGCGTGTGCGTGGTGGCTCGTATGCAATGGCGGAAGCATACTACAAGTTCCCAAATGCAATGATTTTCCATACTGCCGATATGATGGCAACCTATTTGGACGAAACAAGATAACAAATAATTTATTATATGAATTAGTAAATTTAATAATTGCATAAAAAAGAACCTAAATATAGGTCCTTTTTTATTACTTAATGTTTTGGCTTTCCATAAACTTAACAATGTCGCCAATGGTTGACAACTTCATAGCGTCTTGGTCTGGAATAGTGATACCATATTCGTCCTCAAGCATCATAAGAAGTTCAACAATATCAAGGCTGTCAGCACCCAAATCTTCAATTAATCTTGATTGTAGTGTAACATCTTCAACCTTTTTGCTTAATTTATTAGCAATCATCTTAATAATCTTGTCTTGCATAATTAACTCCTTTTGCAATATCTTTTAATAAAGATAACAAATAATGTTACACTATTATTTTATAATAAAACTAACTAAAAGTAAAGCATTTACCGCTAAAAAATATAACAAATGGATAAATGTATTATATGGAAGTGTGTCTCCAAAAATATTTAACTTTTTGTAGTAAGTTGCATATTGGAGAGTTATTTTAAAGCGAGATATATTCATTGATGTAATTTTGACAAAAATCTACTTTAAATATAAATAGTAGTTAAAACGCAACAAATTTTTTATTTTAAAAATTGTTCAACTAAGTTAGCATTATATTTATGAGAGTTATAGATAAGGTTAATTCAATAAATGAAATTGTAGATACAGTGCTACAAAAGGCAAGGTATCAAAAGGTTATATTATGCTTAGATGACGAAAGTGATATGGACTTTGTTGACAAACTGGCAAGCGAGATACATCAAAATGTGGTTTTACTTAAATATTATTACAACAAAAACAATGTGTCATCATTTTTTGATATGGCTAATAGCGGAGCTAGAGTAATTATTTACAATGTTAGTTCTGAGCATTTTTATCAATTGCAAAATGACAACAACTTTATATTAAACATATTTGTGCCACAATCAAATTTTGTATTGCCATATATAAGTAATGTTGAAAGTTTGTATGGGGATAACTTGTTGGTATGCAATTTACAAAGTAAGGATTATATAAGTTTGGCGTTTATGTATGATTTGGCGCTAAACAAATTATGGGGATTGTTGCTTCAAAAAGCAGAAGTGGATGTGACCATGTTTAAACAGATTGATGCATTGGCAAATAGCAAAGATGATTTTTATATAGCATTAGTAAACCAAGTCGCATATTTAAAATCGTGTCTAGGTGCAGACTACAAACAAATTGCCGAAAATCAAATGCCATATTATATATATTTAAGATTGTGCACAATACTTAAAATGCTTGAAAGTTTAAATCAAAACAAGGAAGAATATATTGACTTTTACAAAGCGCAACTAACAAGCGAAGAAGTTGATAAAGCGCATGCTTTGATTGTTAAGTATGATATTGTTGATTTAATTAAATTTAATAGCGGGAATTTAATTAAAATAACAAGCGCTATTTTAAATAGATTAAAAATAATTATTAAAAAATATTTTAATTTTAATAATATCAAATTAAATAAATTAAATAAAATAATTAAAAATCAATCAAAATTGCTAAATATAGACAATTTATTATATATTTCATATATTTTTAATGCAATTTAAAATTATTTATTTAATTATTTGGGCAAATATTTTATTAAGGAGTTCTTATGAAATATTTGCCTATTTTTTTATTTTTATTATTGTGTTGTGGGGTGTTTGTTTTTAACGCTCAAACTAACCAATCTGAGTATGATTATTTGCGTGTGCATATAAGGGCAAACTCAAATTCGGAAGTGGACCAAGCGGTTAAATATTTGGTTAAAGACGAAGTGGTAAACTTTATAACACCATACTTAATTGATTGTGACACAAAGGAAAAAAGTATAAATACAATCAATGGATTGTTGTTGCAAATTGAAAATGTGTGTGACAATGTTTTAAGTCAAAACGGATTTACATATACATCAAAAGCCAAAGTTGATACTGAAAAATTTCCCACACGCACATACGATAATGTGACATTGGAAGAGGGGGTTTATGATGCGCTAATTATTGAACTGGGCACTGGTAAAGGGGATAATTGGTGGTGTATTGTATATCCACCTTTATGTTTTGTGAATAAAAGTGACACCGATGCGCACAATATACAATATCAATCGTATTTGATGGATATTATTAAAAAGTATTTTGATTAAGAGGTGTGTATGAAAAGGCTAAAAATTTGTTTGGCGGTGGTTGCGGTGCTGTCGTCAATGATGGTATTTGGTGGTCAAGTGTATAAGCAAAGTCAAGCCGTTGAGCCAGTGGCTATGACTATTGAAAGTGTGGATGCGGCGGTTGCGGACACTAGGGAAGTTCAAACCGTATTAAAAAAATGGGGATATTATACTGGGTCGGTTGATGGAATTAATGGACCATTGACTAAAGCGGCTGTAAAAAAATTCCAGCGAAAATATGGCTTGACTGCGGATGGCATAGTTGGACCTTTGACTGCTGCTAAAATGGGATTAAAGGTCAAAGGGAGTTCAAGTTCTGGTTCATATAACAATAACGATTTGTATCTTCTTGCAAAATTGGTGCACAGTGAAGCCCGTGGCGAAAGTTACACAGGTCAAGTGGCTGTGGCGGCTGTTGTGCTAAACAGAGTGGATGACTCAAGATTTCCAAACACTATTGCGGGGGTTATTTATCAACCTTGGGCATTTACAGCCATTAATGATGGGCAATTTAATCTAGAACCAAATCAAACCGCATATCAGGCGGCAAAAGATGCTATGAATGGATGGGACCC
>JAFULP010000034.1 GCA_017473285.1 Clostridia bacterium | reverse complement strand
GTATTGACAATTGATATATTGTATGGTATTATTTTTACAATTATTTGGGGGTGTTTTATGTCCAATGATAAATTAATTAGCGTAGATGCTGAAATATTTAACTTAACTAACGAAAGCGAGACTATTGAAGGCTTTGCGTTTAAAAACGATAATGTTAGGATTGTAAATCATGGTGAAATGATTAGCGAAATTAACAATGATGCTGTGTTAAATTTTTTAAACTGCCCTACTACTAAGGTGTATATTAAAGTAGATGAGTATGACACAGAACACTCAACAAAAATCATTGCTCACAATTTTGTGGCTCATGAAACTATTGAAATCACTAAACTTGGTGACCACATCCTTGCAATGAACGAAATATTGTTACAAGCAAAAAATAAGCGTAAGGAACTTAAAGTTAATCCTGATGCTGAAATCATCTCTAATGAAATGATTCAAAATCTTAACGGATTGCTTCTTCGTAAAAAGTTGGGCGAAGTTGGTATTGGCAAATATCGTGATGTGGACTATTATGGCAAACCTTGTCATGTTCAAGTTGCGTCAATGGACCATGGTAGTCTTATACCTATTAAGGAGTGGCAACCAGTACCTGGTGGTAATGGCAATGTTCCAAGGCTTATGGATAAACTTGTTAATTGGGTAAATAGTGATGAGTTTAGGCAAATGGACCCACTGCTTCGTGCTGTTAAATTCCATTCAACATTTATACATATTCATCCATTTAGAGATGGCAATGGCAGAACTGGTCGTATGCTTTTAAACTATATGCTAAGTATTAGTGGTTTACGATTAACCAATATTATAGCTGCCGATAGTGAAGAGTATTTTAAAGCAAATGCCGAAGCCATTGTTAACAAAAACTATAAGCCATTGATGGATATTGTAAAAAAGCATCAAATTCGTTACAGTCGTGAATTGTATGCTGCGGTTGTTAAATACAACAAGGAGCGTGAACGCAAATTGACTTTACTTGGATGTCAAGTTGATGAGTTTAATAATAACTAAGGAGACAATTTTATGTCAATGACATTTAGTGAAAAGAACGAATATAACAAATGTATTTCAAATGGTGAATGGCATATTAGTTATGCCGAAAATTATGAAAGGAATCACTATTTTTCAGATGCAAAAGGTCACTACTTTCGTGCAATGGAATGCTTTAAGCAAGCGTATCAAATTGCTCGTGAAGCAGATGATTATTTGCAAAACGAAGCGGATAGCAAGTATCGCAATGCCGAAAAAAATTTCCACGATATAGGCTATAGAGCATACGAATATGAACAACAAAATTTACGCAAGTAATTAGGTTATCACAATTAAACCACTCAAAGTTTATTGAGTGGTTTTTTTAATTAAATTTGACAAATAGTGTATTAACAGTTATAATTACATTATGAATAGATTAGATAAAATTTTAGTTGAGCGTAATCTTGTACCTACACGAGCAAAGGCTCAAGAATTGATTAAAAGTGGAAATGTTAAGATTAATGGCAAAGTTGTTGTTAAATCTAGTTTGGATGTGTCCCCTACCGATGTAATTGAAATTATTGACGCCACAACATTAAAGTATGTATCTCGTGCGGGATTAAAACTTGAAAAGGCAACCCAGCAATTTAACCTTGATTTTGTGGGTAAAGTGGTTATGGATATAGGCTCGTCGACGGGCGGATTTACTGATTGTGCAATAAAATATGGCGCAAGCAAAGTAATTGCAGTTGATGTTGGCACAGATTTGATGCATATTAGCCTTAGGAATAACCCCAAAGTAGAACTTTATGAGCAAACCAATATCAAGGATTTGCCTAATGACAAATTTAAAAATCTTGATTATGTAACGGTGGATGTGTCGTTCATATCGCTTACTAAGATTTTTGAAAAATTGTCCGCTCAAAATATTACAATTGATGTAATAGCCCTAATAAAGCCACAATTTGAGTGCGGAAAAACTATTGCTGATAAATTTAAAGGCGTAATTTTAAACAAAAATGTTCATCAAGATATTTTAAATGACACAATTGCCAAGATTAACGAGCAAGGCTTTTATTTGCAAAACATCACATTTTCACCAATCACTGGCGGTGATGGAAACATTGAATACATCTCCCACTTTACTAATAAGACCGCCACCAACAATCACTTTAACCTTAAAACTTTGGTATCGTCCGCATTTGATGCACACAAAAAATAAGTTAAAAAGCAAAAATCCAAACCATTATTTAGGTTTGGATTTTTTATGCAATTAAATTTTAATTATCATCTAACAAATAATTTAACATCTTTTGTGGATTTTCAAGAAACTGCCTTGTTATCACATAATGATTGGTTTGCTTATATTCAACCGATTGTATGTCGTCCTTAGTAATTTCATAAATTTCAGCATCTGGATACGCCATTAGCATTGGTGAGTGTGTAGAAATAATAAATTGTGAGCCTTGCTTAACTAAATTGTGTATATTTGATATCAAACGCATTATTCCATTGGGCGAAAGTGCTGCTTCCGGTTCGTCCAAAATATATAACCCATTTGCACTAAATCCATTTTCAACTACCGCCAAAAAACTTTCTCCATGAGATTGTTTGTGCAATGATACTCCGCCATAACTGTCGATTACAGGTGGAGAAAGCCCAGGCGCTTCATCCATTTGGTCAATATTAGTACTTACATTATAAAAACTTTCTGCCCTTAAGAAGAACCCCCATTTAGGCGTACGATAACTTTTTATAAGTTTAATATATTGATGCAAGTCCGAATGTGTAGAGCGTGTGTCAAAATT
>JAFULP010000033.1 GCA_017473285.1 Clostridia bacterium | reverse complement strand
CTGACATTATCGTTCGTAACGAAAAGCGTATGTTGCAAGAAGCAGTTGATGCATTGTTTGATAACGGTAAGCGTGGTAGAGCGGTTCAAGGTTCTCGACAAAGAGATTTGAAGTCATTGACCGCTAGCTTAAAAGGTAAGCACGGTCGTTTCCGTCAAAACTTGTTAGGTAAGCGTGTTGACTACTCAGGTCGTTCGGTTATCGTGGTAGGTCCAGAATTGAAGATTTATCAAATGGGTTTGCCTAAGATGATGGCTTTGGAACTATTCCGTCCATTTATTATCAAGCGTCTGCTTGAAATGAATCAAACTAATAATTTAAAGAAAGCTACTAGAATGATTGACCAAGAACGCCCAGTTGTATGGGATATCTTGTCAGAAGTTGTTCAAGGGCATCCAGTGCTACTAAACCGTGCACCAACATTGCACAAGTTGTCAGTACAAGCGTTTGAACCATTGTTAATCGAAGGTAAGGCAATCCGTCTTCCACCTTTGGCATGTGGAGGCTTTAACGCCGACTTCGACGGAGACCAAATGTCAATTCATATTCCACTAAGTGTGGAAGCAAGAACTGAAGCAAGAAACTTATTACTTGCTTCTAACAATATCTTAAAACCAAGTGATGGCTCTCCAGCGATGGTTCCATCTCAAGATATGATTTTGGGTAACTACTATATTACACTAATTCGTGAAGGAGCGAAGGGTGAAGGTATGGTATTTAATGATGAAGAAGAAGCAGAACTCGCATATGCAAATGGATTGCTATCTCTTCAAGCAAAAATTTATGTTCGCCGTAAAATGATGTTTGAAGGCGAAATGTGTGAAGGCAGAGCCGAAACATCTTTGGGTAGAATATTCTTTAATAGATGTGTACCACAAGATTTGGGTTATGTTGATAGAACTAAGAAAGAAAATATCTTCCGCTACGAAATTGAAAAAGAAGTTGGTAAGAAAGAATATGGTAAATTAATTGATTTGGCATATCGTAAACACGGAACAAACGTTACCGTTACTATGATTGATGATATTAAGAACCTTGGTTTCAAACATTCAACTTTGGCAAGTATTTCATTATCATTATTTGATATGAAGGAAAGCGATAAGAAAGCTTCAATTATTAAGGAAGCGGACGAAAAAGTGGCTCAAAATAACGACTTGTATTTACAAGGATTTATGAGCGAAAACGATAAGCGTGAAAGAAATATTAAAATCTGGAACGAAGCAACTGGTAAGGTTATGGAAGCAGTCGTTGGCGGATTGGATAAATTTAATCCATTAAAGATGATGGCGGACTCTAAAGCCCGTGGTAATAACGACCAAATTAAACAATTATCAGGTATGCAAGGTATTACAGCGGTTGCGTCTGGTGTGCGTTCGGATATCCCAGTTAAATCAAGCTTTAGACGTGGTTTGACACCTATTGAATACTTTAGTGCATCTCGTGGTTCTCGTAAACAATTGATGGATACTGCGATGAAAACTGCTGACTCAGGTTATTTGACTCGTAGATTGGTAGATGTATCACAAGATACAGTTGTTACTGAAATTGACTGTTTTGAAACTTTAGACGAAAGCGTAAAGGGTATGGAAGTTACCGAAATTATAAAAGACGGCACTTTGGTTGAAACACTTGAAAACCGAATTGTTGGTCGTTACAGCGTTGGTGCTATTATTGACCCTAAAACTAAGCAAGAGATTTGCCCAGCAAATGAATATATCACTGCTGATATGGCTAGTGAAATTGTTAAGGCTGGAATTACTAAGGTTAATATTCGTACACTGCTTACTTGTAAGGCTAAACACGGCGTTTGTGCTAAGTGTTATGGTAGAAATATGAGTAAGAACGAACTTGTTGACATTGGTGAAGCAGTAGGTGTTATTGCTGCTCAATCAATTGGTGAACCAGGTACTCAGTTGACAATGAGAACCTTCCACACCGGTGGTGCTGCTACTGCCGATATTACTCAAGGTTTGCCTCGTGTTGAAGAAATCTTTGAAGCACGCAACCCTAAGGGTGCTGCATATGTAAGTGAAATTGCTGGTAAGGTTGAAATTAACAATGTAGACAAGCGTTATGAAGTTGTGGTTAAGGGTGAAACTGAAGAATCATACATGTTGCCTTATGGTGTAACTTTAAAGGTTAAGCCAGGCGATATGGTTCAACCAGGTACAACGTTGACTGAAGGTCCAGTAAACCCAAGAGATATTTTAAGAACTCGTGGTGTTAAAGCTGTTCAAGAATACTTATTGAATGAAGTATTAAGTGTTTATAAATCACAATCAGTTGATATTAACGCTAAACACTTGGAAATTATCATCCGTCAAATGCTTCGTAAGGTTAAGATTGAAAACGCTGGAGATACTAAGTTGTTGCCAGGTGATAGTGTTGATATTAGTGTTTACGAAGAAGAAAACAATCGTGTGTTAAGCGAAGGCGGAGTGCCTGCAACTGCTAAGCGTGAATTGCAAGGTATCACTAAAGCCAGCCTTACTACTGAAAGTTTCTTGTCAGCATCTTCATTCCAAGAAACAAGTAGCGTGTTAACCGAAGCATCATTAAAGGGTAAGGTTGACCACTTGTTAGGCTTGAAGGAAAATGTTATTATTGGTAAACTTATTCCTGCTGGTACTGGTTGCGAAAGATATCGCTCATTACTACCTAGAGAAGTTGAACAAAATAATATATATGATATGAATGACAATTTTGACATCAAATTTGCAGATGTAGAATTGATGGATTAATCTAGTATTTATATAAAAAGAACGACTGTTGTAGTCGCTCTTTTTTATTGACAAACACAAAAGTTGATGTTATTCTATTTGAGAAGGATACATTATGAAAATTGAAAAGTTTAATTTTGAAAAGTTCAAAGATATTGTAATATCTAATATTAAAGATAAGAAATTATTGTTTCACTGTTCTTCAGTTGGTGGATTAACTGAATTAAAACCAAGCAAGTCGTATGCGTATAAAAATGGAATGCAGCCATGTGTTTTTGCGTCATATCATTTAAATTCAATATTGTTTTACGGTAGCCCAAAGAATAATAGAGATTTAGATGGAATGTATGGAGTATTTCCTAATGGTGAAACGTTTTTTATGGAAGCATATGAAAATTCTCTAGAAAGTATCAATAAGGGAGAGAAATGTTACATTTATATTGTGGATCAAAAAAATTCTAAGTTTGAAGAAGGGCAAACGTCCTATCCTGCAGAAGTGGTTGATGGGACAGGTAACGCTGTTAAGTTATTAAAATGCTATCAAGTTGATGATATATATGAGTTGATGCTAAAATTTTATAATTACAATTTACTACATATATGGTTTTATAAAGACTTTGATAAAAATTTACATGAGAAAAATTTGGAATATCAAAAGAGCTTAATTAAAAGATACGACATTTTTAACTTACCAGACAAACACCCAATAAAAGAATTTTGTATGCAGCATTTTGAAGGTGCAGTTAAAGATCTTAAGGAACAGAACCCATCAAGCATTGGTTTTGGTAAATAATTTACAATGGTATAAATATATTAAAATTAATTAAATAATTAATTGTCACAATATACTATAAAATAGTATTTTAGGCGAATTTTAATTTGTAAATATTTTTTAAAAAATTATTAAAAAACTATTTACAAATCATTTTATTTGTGCTATAGTATCAATATATTTAAGGAGGTAGTGTATGAAAGTTGCTACTTGGAAATATAGTGTAGGGGAAAATGGCAAGATTATGCCAGTTAAAACAGAAAAGATAATTGATGAAAATATAATTTTGGCAGTTAAAGAAAAGTTTGAAGGAAAAGAATTATCATTATAAAATCTCAATTATTTTACATGCGCAGGCTAACTAATTATAGTTTGTGATTTTTGCACCGCATTAATATAATAGATTTAATAAGGTCTAACGAAATTTTACACAAATTTAAAAATGTGTATTAATTTGTTGGACTTTTTTATTTTGGTGTGTTACAATAAATTGAGCAACTAGCGAAAGAGGGTTTTTATGAAAGAATTAGTTTATCCAGCGGTATTATACAAAGATAAGGAAAATGATGCTTTTACAATTGCAATTCACGATTTGGGCATTGTAACTGAAGGCAAAACTGTTGAAGATGCGTTTGTTAATGCTCGTGACCATTTGACTGCTATGTTTGAATGCGCAGTTAAACTTGATTGTGAAATTGACGCACCATCACCATTTATTAAAATTTGGAAAGAAAATAAGGAAAATATTGTTATATTAGTTGACGCTTTGGCTTAATTGGAGGGATTTATGGAAGTTAAAGTTAATGCTCAAAATTGGGCAGAACTAGATTTTTTGATTAACAACTTCTATGAAATTGTAGAATACAAGCGTGGTCGTGGTATTTATGGCGATAGAGTTATTTTAAAGCGTAGCAAAAGGGCGGAGTGCATATTTGGAGAAAAGGACAAGTATTACGAATTTTACTATCTTAATGCAAATGCGGTTAAAGAACTACCAAGAACAATTTTTGAAAAGATTAATGTTGTAAAAAGAATTGTAGTGTCGCCTGAAAATATGAACTTGTTATGTGATTTTGCTGAGGGCGGAATTCAAACGCCTGTTGACTGGGCAACTGGTACTGCGATGGCATTATCAAGCGCAAATACACTTAATTTTGAAGTGTTAAACAAAATACTTATTAATAGATACAAACTACTAGGTAAAATTTTTATTGATAAGCTAAATGAGCATAGAAAAATGCAATACTTTTTAGCAACCACTAAGGAAATGAATTTGATACCTAGCGAGCATGCCGAACAAGAAATGGCAAAATTATAGAATACAGACAATCACCAACTTTAAGGTGGTTGTTTTTTGACTTAACAGTATGAGAATATTTATACTGTAAATTCTGTTTAAACCATTTGTTATTATGGACTAAAACATTATAATATTTATATTATAAATTTGATTTAAAGTATTGACATTAGGATAATATTTTGGTAAAATAAAGTCGTTATAGTGTTTGCTACCGCCTGTAACATCAAACAATGCTTAATATTGGTTGGGTTTAAGTAGTTTGATTATATTGGTTGCAAAAAAATTAAGGAGGAGAATATGCCTACAACTCAACAATTGGTTAGAAAGGGTAGAAAAAAGGAAGTTGTTAAAAGCAAGTCAATTTTGTTAGATAACTGTCCTCAAAAGCGTGGTGTGTGCGTAAGCGTTACTACTACTACACCTAAGAAGCCTAACTCTGCGTTGCGTAAAATTGCTCGTGTGCGTTTGTCTAATGGCAAGGAAACTACTTGCTATATCCCAGGCGAAGGTCACAACTTGCAAGAACACAATGTAGTATTGGTTCGTGGTGGTCGTGTCCCTGACCTTCCTGGTGTGCGTTATCACATCGTGCGTGGTGCATTAGATACTGCGGCAGTTCAAAAGCGTAAGCAAGGAAGAAGTAAGTATGGTGCTAAGCGCCCTAAGTAATCTTGTAAAATTGTTAATGTAATTTCGCTTAACAATTGTAATTTAATTACAAGGTAGTAAATTGTTCTTTTGTTTAAAAGAACCTTGTGTACACTTGGTGTACTGATTGAAGGAGATTTAATCTCAAAGTAAATTCCTTGTTGTATTTACAATAAGGCTCGTGCAATAGAGAAAACATTGCAAATTGAATTTAAAAAAGGAGAAATTAATTATGTCAAGAAGAAAAGCTGCTGTAAAGCGTGTAGTACTTGCTGACCCTATTTATAACTCAACTGTTGTAACTAAGATTATAAATCAAGTAATGCTTGACGGAAAGCGTGGTCTTGCGGAAAATATTGTTTATGATGCAATGGTTCAAGCAGGTGAAAAATTAGGTCAAGAACCTTTGACAGCATTAAACAATGCTATGGAAAACATTAAGCCTGTACTTGAAACTAAGGCAAGACGTGTTGGTGGAGCTAACTTCCAAGTTCCTATGGAAATTAAGCCTGAACGCCGTCAAACATTGGCTATTAGATGGTTAGTAGAATATTCTCGTAAGAGAACTGGCGAAAGAGGTATGGCAAATAAACTTGCTGCCGAAATCGTAGATGCTTGCAACTCAACTGGTGGTGCTGTGAAGAAGAAAGATGATATGCACAGACAAGCCGAAGCAAACAAGGCTTTTGCACATTATCGTTGGTAATAAGCATTAATAATTTAGCAATTGACGGTTTAAATTGTTGTTGCTAAGTTAAAAATAAAAAAAGGAGAAATTATTATATGGCTAGAACAACTCCATTGGAGAAAATTAGAAACATTGGAATTATGGCTCATATTGATACTGGTAAAACTACAACTACTGAGCGTATTTTGTATTATACTGGTGTTAACCACAAACTAGGTGAAGTTCACGATGGTGAAGCAACTATGGACTGGATGGTTCAAGAACAAGAGCGTGGTATTACAATTACATCTGCTTGTACTCACTGTAACTGGAAGGACTGTGCTATCAACATTATTGATACACCTGGACACGTGGACTTTACTGTTGAAGTTTTGCGTTCATTAAAAGTTTTGGACGGCTCTGTAGCATTATTTAGCGCAAGAGCAGGTGTTCAAGCACAATCTGAAACTGTATGGCGTCAAGCAACTGAATGTCATGTTCCAAGAATTTGTTTCGTAAACAAAATGGATATGAATGACGCTAACTTCCTACGTGCTGTTGGTCAAATGCGTTCTGTATTAAAAGCAAACGCTGTGCCAATTCAAATGCCTATTGGTCAAGAAGCAGACTTTAGAGGCATCATCGACCTTATCACTATGAGAGCCTATATTTATAAGGATGAAGTAGGTAAGGATATTGATGAAACTGATGTTCCTGCTGAATGTTTGGAAGAAGCGCAAAATTTAAGAAATCAAATGATTGAAGCGGTTGTTGAAACTGACGACGCTTTACTTGAAAAATATTTTGGCGGTGAAGAAATCACTGTTCCAGAATTAAAGAAAGCAATTCGTAAGGCTACTTGTGAATTGAAATTAAACCCTGTACTTTGCGGTACAGCATTAAGAAACCGTGGTATTCAAATGTTGCTAGATGCGGTTGTAGATTATATGCCAAGTCCACTTGATGTTCCATCTATTAAGGGTACACTTCCAGATGGTAGCGAAGTTGAACGCAAATCTAGCGATGATGAACCATTAAGCGCCTTAGCATTTAAGGTTGCTAATGACCCATTCGTTGGTGGTATTACATTTACTCGTGTATACAGTGGTAAGTTAACTGCTGGTACTTATGTATTAAATGCTACTAATGGAAAGAAGGAAAGAATTGGTCGAATCTTGCGTATGCACTCAAACTCAAGAGAAGATATTCCTGAAGCATTGGCTGGGGAAATATGTGCTATCGTAGGTTTGAAAGACACTACAACTGGTGATACACTTTGTGATGAAAGTCATCCAATCATACTTGAATCAATGAAGTTTATGGACCCAGTTATCGACCAAGCAATTGAACCTAAAGATAAAGACTCTCAAGAAAAATTGGCATTGGCTTTATCTAAACTTATGAAGGAAGACCCAACATTTAAGGCTCACACTGACAAGGAAACAGGACAAACTATTATATCTGGTATGGGCGAATTACACTTGGATATTATGGTTGACCGTCTTCGTCGTGAATTTAAGGTTGATGTTAATGTTGGTAAACCTCAAGTTGCTTATAAGGAAACTATCCGTAAGCGTGTTGAAGCTGAAGGTAAATACATTAAGCAATCTGGTGGTCGTGGACAATATGGTCACTGTAAGATTATTCTTGAACCTCAAGAAAGAGATGCTGGATATGCATTTGAAAGCAAGATTGTTGGTGGTGCTATTCCTAAGGAATTTATTGGGCCTATCGACAATGGTATTCAAGAAGCTGCACAAGCTGGTGTGGTTGCTGGATACGAAACTATCGACTTCAAGGTAACTGTTTATGACGGTTCTTACCACGATGTCGACTCAAGTGAAATGGCGTTTAAGATTGCTGGTTCTATGGCATTTAAAGAAGGTATGGCTAAGGCTGACCCAGTGCTACTTGAACCTATTATGAAGGTTGAAGTTGTTGTTCCAGATGATTATCTAGGAACAGTTATGGGCGGATTAACTTCTCGCCGTGGTATCCTATCTGGTACAGATGTAAAGCCTAACGGCACAGTAATTCACGCTGAAGTTCCACTTGCTGAAATGTTTGGTTATGCTACTGACCTTCGTGGTTCTACTCAAGGTCGTGGACAATTCAGTATGGAATTTGACCACTACGCTGAAACTCCAAGAAACATTGCTGAAAAGGTTGCTGGAGAACGCAAAAAGGCGTAAACTAAATGAATATTATCTTTAACTGCAAGAATAATCTTGCGGTTAAGGGTGGTATATAGCAAAATATGTATAATGTTTTGCAAGATTAAAATGTTTAAAAATTTTAATCAAAATGCTTGACTATAATGTCAATATAATTTATAATTTTAATATCAAATATTATGGAGGAATTTAAAAATGGCTAGAGAAAAATTTAATAGAACTAAGCCACACGTTAATATTGGTACTATTGGTCACGTTGACCACGGTAAAACAACATTAACTGCTGCTATTACTACTGTTTTGGCTGCTAAGGGTTTTGCTGAAAAGCGCGCTTACGACCAAATCGATAATACCCCTGAAGAAAAGGCTCGTGGTATTACAATTAATACTTCACACGTTGAGTATGAAACTTCAAAGCGTCACTACGCTCACGTTGACTGCCCAGGACACGCTGACTATGTTAAGAATATGATTACTGGTGCTGCTCAAATGGACGGTGCTATCCTTGTAGTTGCATCTACAGATGGTCCTATGCCTCAAACTCGTGAACACATCGTGCTTGCTCGTCAAGTAGGTGTACCTTACATCGTAGTATTTATGAACAAGACTGATATGGTTGACGATCCAGAATTGTTGGAATTAGTTGAAATGGAAATCCGTGACTTGTTGTCAACTTATGGTTTCCCTGGTGATACTACTCCAGTTATTAAGGGTAGTGCATTAAAGGCTCTTGAAGCTGCTGCTGGCGGTAACGCTGACGATCCAGCTTGTGCTCCAATTATGGAATTGATGGATGCTGTTGACGCGTACATCCCAGATCCAGTTCGTGATACTGATAAGCCTTTCTTGATGCCAGTTGAAGATGTGTTCTCAATTACTGGTCGTGGTACAGTTGCTACTGGTAGAGTAGAACGTGGTGTTGTTAAACTTGGTGAAGAAGTTGAATTGGTAGGTATCAAGCCAACTCGTAAGGTTGTTATTACTGGTATCGAAATGTTCAAGAAGTCTTTGGACGAAGCTCAATCAGGTGATAACGCTGGTCTATTGATCCGTGGTATCCAAAAGAACGAAATTGAAAGAGGACAAGTTTTGGCTAAAACTGGTTCAATCACTCCACACACTAAGTTTAGTGCTGAAGTGTACGTATTGAAGAAAGAAGAAGGTGGCCGTCATACTCCATTCTTTAATGGTTACCGTCCACAATTCTATTTCAGAACTACTGATATTACAGGTACAATCGCTCTTCCAGAAGGAACAGAAATGGTTATGCCTGGTGATAACATCACTATGAAGATTGACCTAATCAACCCAATCGCTATCGAAAAAGGTTTGAGATTCGCTATCCGTGAAGGTGGCAGAACTGTAGGTTCAGGTGTTGTTACTGAAATTATTGAATAATAATTAATAAAAGAAGACTGATTGCGCCAGTCTTCTTTTTTATATACTAAAATAACTGATTTACTCAATTTACAACAAAAAACAACTCTAACAATAGAAGTTGTTTTTTAAAATATTTTACCATCTTCAAATGTATGCATTTGGTCGATTAACCAAAGATTAAAATTATATTCAGCGTAGGCAAGGGCTTCTTGCTCAGTGTCCATATCATCATCTAGCACAAACATTCTTTTCCAAAAGTTTTCAGGGATATTCTCTTCATTAACATAAGACCAAGGTTCAAGAACTGTTTTGTCAAGTTTATGTTCAAATTTAACCATTTGTTCAAACAAGGTGTCTACAAGGTTTTTAATTGAATAATCAAACAATTCACTCAAATTTCTACAACCATTAAAGTATTCAAATGTTGAATCATGCAGATATCGAAATATCCTATTTTCGCCTAAGTTTTTTAATCGTTCAGATTTACTTGTGGTATTAAAAGTTGCGGTAGGATGTTCATGTTTTTGACCTATTACCAAACCTGAAAGTTTGTAATAAATTATCAACAAATAGTCGGCAACTATAAGGTCGTACATTTTTTCGTGAGAATTAATTCGGTCTATACAATATTGTAGTTTTGCTATAGTTTTTAATTTGTTCTCCCGTTCTTTAAAAACCTTAACATTTAAATCCGCAGGTATTTTGGCAATACTTTTTTGAAATTTCTCTCTAATATTATTCATATCGGGTATAAGGTTATCAATCTTTTCGGATAAGTGACAGCAAATAAGTGCTTGCAATTCAATTTCTACATCAATGCCATTTTCTTCGTAAAATTTGCTAATAAGTTCTGGTTTTCCCAAGTCGCTAAATAAACTTTCGGCATAAAAATTACAAGCATTGCTTGCATCGTCCCATATAAGTTTGCGGTTCATTTCGTTCCGTTCCATAATTTATTTTTTGATTAAATTAATAATATCACATATGAACAAACTTGTCAATACTAGTTTTAAAAGACTGGGAATGCGTATAACTTTAAATTTGAACATTTTAAATGAAATTTCAAATTTTTATTGACAATATGGTTTGGTTGTAATATACTAATAGCATATAGGAGGCTATCGTATGAAGCGTTGGCAAAGCAATTTAATAACTGATTATACGATGGTTGAAAGATAGCATTTTAATTTTTGTAAACCTTCGTTAATTCGAAGGTTTTTTAAATTTTAAAGTATATTAATATTAAAACATATAACAAGTAATTTAAAATTATGTTATAGCAAAATTTAAAGGAGAAGATT
>JAFULP010000003.1 GCA_017473285.1 Clostridia bacterium | reverse complement strand
TTAAAAAATAAAACATTAATAAAAAAATAAATAATGTTTTATTTTTTATTTAAAAAATTAATTAAAATATAAAAATATTACAGTTTAATTAAAATAATATTATTTTTTTAATATTATTTTATTTTTTTGTTCCACATGGATTTTTTAATTTATTTTATTAATTAATATTATTAATAAAATAAGTTCCACATAGAAACTGTAAAAATATTTACACAACTAATTACAATTAATATCAACTTAAATTATGATATTGAAAATTTTAATAAATGAAATATATTTGTGTTAGTACATATTTTAAATTAACATTATTAAAAATATGATGTAAAATAAAAACAATTAATTTTGATATAATTCAAATTATGATTAAATTGTTTAATGATTTGTGGTTTAGAATAAAATAAGATTTACAAATTAATGATATACAGATGAGTTGTGTTACGGATATTAGTTAGATGTATAATATATAGTGAATTATAGTTAAGTTTTTAAGTTTTGTGTAATTGTGATACGTACATAGATAATTAATGCGGGGTAAATTTTAGCGTTTTAACGATATCGTTGCGCAACAATGCGTAGCGCAAATAATATACTAGATGCATGCATGCGTATGGCGCATAAAATAAAAATGTAAAACAAAGATAATGCAAATTAAGTTGACTTTAAAGTTTAAAATTTAGTATAATAATAACATGAAAAAGACATTTAAAATTATATCTATTTATTTAGGGGTACTGTTACTGGCTGCTGTGGCAACCGTAGTTTTTTGTGCCGCATTTTTATTCTTTTATAGAGATGGGAATATATTTGGAATAAAATATATAAATGCAAAGGAAATAATATATGCAACCGAAACTGAAAATATGGACGATTTGCAAGTAATAGAAGTTCAAAGTTCAGATTTTGATGTAAAATTTAGTGTAAATAAAAATGTTGACACTTTAGTAGGCGCAATGAGAAATAAAGTGTTTGGTTACGCTAAAAAATCTAAGGCGCAGGCAAAATTTGGGTTGGAGTACAATGAAGAAACAAAGGTGGCAGTGTTTACCTCGGTTGAGCCAAAAGGTTGGCTAAACAAAAAAGATTGTTATATTGAAATTGCTATTCCTGAAAATTGGGCAAATAAAGGCGATGATTTAGTTATTAAGACTAGTAAGGGTGATATAACTGTTGGCAACGACAACGAATGTAATATTGGCAACTTAGCGGTTGAGTCATTAAAAGGGGATGTAAATATTAGTAATTTAACTTTAAGTAAAGGGTTAAATATTGATATTGGAAGCGGTACATTGTTTGTTGATGGTGAATGTGAAACGGCTGGAGCGTTAAATTCGACCATAAAAGTTGGCTCGGGAATGGTTAATATAAGTAAAATAAATGTTGAAAAGTTTAATTTAGGTGTTGTTGAAGTAAAATCGATTAAGCGTGGGAAAATTGGAATTTTGAAAGCGGACGAATTGATAACTGACGGGAACATTAACGGTGGTGGAAAAATTGAAGTTGGTGAAGTTGGTTTTGTTGACTTTAGTAGTTTAGATACTAACTTATATATAAATAGCATAATTGGCGGTAATCAAAATGCTACATCTTCAAGAATTACTATCACTGGGAATGGGGATATGTATATTAATAATGCGGATTGCAACCTTGAAGTAAATGGAAATAATGGCGAAATTGAAATTGGAACCGTTACGGGAACTTTGGCTTCGTCTACTAATAAAGGGAATATAATTGTAAGTCAGGCGTTAAAATTAATTTCGGCTGTGACGGAAAGTGGTAGTATTAATATATCGTTTAGTAGTGCGGCTTTGGATTATGTTGACACAGATATTAATGATGCCAATAAAAATAGAGCGGTGGTTGCTACAACTAAAAATGGACATATTATTGTAAAAGGATTGCAAAACGGATATATTACAGCAACTGGCAATGGTCGCATTAGTTTGGAGTATGATAAAGTTGTTGGACAAAATGAGATGATATCACAAGCAGGTGGAATAAATATTATTGTTCCAAATCCTAGCGATACAAGCGCTGTTAATGAATTTGCATTTAACTTAAAAGTTACAACGGAAGTAAGTGCGGATGTAAAAGTTGGTGTTGCTGGTTCAATAGGCAGTGTAGATTTTACACAAAGCGGAACGCATGAATTTAATAATATTTATAATTCGGCATCGTCCACATCGAATAATTTAAATGTTATTTCAAGCACTGGCGCTATTAAAATTAGAAGTGCTGATTTGGTAGGATTTTAGACTGTAAATCACTTGTAAATTATTAGAATAAAATAATTAAATAAATAAAATTAAAAATTAAATAAAATAAAATTTAATAAATTAAATAAAAAATCACACCTAACTATATTATAGTATTTTATGTGATTTTTATTTTATAATTAAAATAACTGGATTGAATAAATGTTTTTAATTTTAAAATTAAATTATAACAATTAAATATTTTAATAAATTTTAAAATTATATTGTTTCAAACTCTTTCTTGCAATCCCTTGAAAATAAAGATTTTAAAATGTCTTCTGGAGTGGATTTATGATTAAGGATATTGTAGATTGCTTGAGTGATTGGTAAATCGATGTTTAATTCTTTAGCGATTTTAAGCATTGCGCTTGCAGTTGCTACGCCTTCGGCTAGTTTGTTAAATGGTTCACCCTTCACAAACAATTCACCAAATTTGCGATTATGGCTGTGAGGTGAAAATAAAGTTGCTTCATAATCACCTAAGTGACATAAGCCGTAGGCAGAAAGTTCGTTTCCGCCTTTTGCTTTGATAAAACGTGCAACTTCGTGTGCGCCACGAGCCATTAATGCCCCTTTTAAAACCGAATAACCTAATCCGTCCAACATGCCCGCACCAATGCCCATAACATTTTTGGCGGCAGCACCAATCTCGCTACCAATTATATCATTACCAATATAAAATCTAATTAGGTCACTTGAAAAGTTTTCCACCAAATATTTGGTTAAGTTAGGGTTATAACTATCAATAATCATACAGTTAGGTACATGGCGTGTAAATTCTTGAATATGACCCGGGCCCACCCAAACAGCAATTTTGTCAGGCGAAACTCCACTTTCGATTAGTACTTCGCTTAAGCGCTTGCCAGTTGTGTCCTCAATGCCTTTCATGCATAATACAAAAGTTTTGTCCTTATAGTTTGGAATTTTAGTTACATTGCTCATCAAACTTCTAACCGCTTGAGCGCTGATTGATATTATAATAACTTCGCTATGATTTAACGCTTTAGTTAAATCATGTGTGAGTTGGATTGAATCGGGGAAAGTGACATAATCATTTTTCCTAGTTTTGATTAAATTGTCTAGCAAAGGGTCGTTATCCCGCCCCCAAACCATAACATTGTTGTGCTTAACACTATCCATATACCATGCGATAAATGAGCCCCATCTACCGCAACCTAATAAAGTAATATTCATACATATCTCCTTAAGATTTAAAATTTACAAATATATTGTATTGCTTATATCATAAAGGCTTTTATTGTTTTTGTCAAATAATTTTGTGGTAGACGAAGAGAGAAATGGGTGTAAAAATCAATAAAATAATTATTGATAAATATAGATAAAATTTGTTAAAATTTTACAAAAAATTATAAAAATATTCAAAAATGGATTATAATATTAAAATTATGTAAAAAATAATTATTATTTAAAAATAAATTAAAAAATCAAAAATAAACAATAATTTACAAAAATTCTTTAAATAAGTAAATTATTGACATTTTTTTGATTTGATTAATTGGATGGGTTTTTAAATTTTAATTTTGTTATTATAATTATTTTCGGGTTAAAAAATTACATTTTCAGGATGTAAAAAGTTTAAAAATTTGTTGCAAAAAAAGTGCTAATTGTTTGACTAAAAATGTCGAGTTTTGTTATAATATAATTATATTAATATATTACAAAAACATTACCTATTTATTGGGGCTATTATGTCGAAACTCAATTGGTTGAATAACTGGTTGGTGTGGGCGTCAT
>JAFULP010000032.1 GCA_017473285.1 Clostridia bacterium | reverse complement strand
GGTAAGAGATGTAAATTTAATATGATAATTGCCATACTTTTATGTATGGCTTTTGTTGTTAACATCGGCTACACTTGGGCAAGCATTAATTATAAATTTACAGCAAGTTCTATAAATATTCAAGACAGTGAAACAACCAAGTATGAAACTTATACAAATTATGCAGATGCTAAAGGCACTAGCGGGCAATATACTTATAATGTTGGTAGTGTAAACAATCAATTGAGTATTGACTATAGCGGGTTTACTCAACCGCATGACTTAATGGTTAAGTTTACTGCAACTTACACTATGGATCATAGCGCAAATGACTTTTCATTAAATTTCATCAATCGTGACAATTGGTGTATTGATACAGGCGAAATTGTAGGCTCAGCCAACGACGGAACATCTACAACTTATTATGCATTGTCTTCAAGTGGCAAAACTTTTAGTGGCGTAATGTATTATATGGGCACATTGACAGGCTCTGGCAGTTTGCCAATAATCAGCGGTGTAACTTTCTATACTTCGCCAAATGGCTCGTACAATTATGTTGGAGATACACTAACGGTTACACTTACACCAACCTATGTTAAAAGCAATACAGCAAATTATGATAGTGAAAATATTTCAAAACATTCATTTGCGTCATCATTGCTAAACAGTGGCGAAACCACAGTTTACACCAATTGGCTTACATATATGGAAAGCATTGATGCTACCACTGGCGAAAGCACTCTTGCCGACACCGCAATAATGCTATACAATGCATATGCCAACAATGATACGGCGCTTGCCTATCCTAACGATTTTGGAACACTATGGACAGCAAAGGACGATAAAGGAAATTCCACATTCAACCTTGCAAGTCAACAAGAACCAACATATTCAAATACAGCATACAGATATCACTTGACAAGCGAAGGGGTAAGAACATACAGTGCGGTTACCGCAGGCAATAAGTATTATGGCGGATTTGGCGTGTATGTAATACCGGGCGAAAATTTGCAAACAGTATCGGTAAAAGTTGGTTACCGTTGGCAAAAGGGCGATGTAATCGATAAATCTATATACAATAATATGGTAGATGTTGTATATGACAGTGACTATATTACTGAAATTGTACGAACGGGCGAAAACGATTCGACATACAGTTCATACTACTATTGCGATGTTATTGATAAACCAACATATATAAATATAATTGACTACATAACGTTGACCGCTGAAAGTGGATATCGTACAGTGCTAGAAGGTGGCTATAGTTTGGTAATTACCGAAGTGGATATAATACCTGAAGAAGACGACCCTACAACCGAGGCGGTTGAAAAACCAAGCGGATGGACCGAAAGTGATAGAAAAACTTATTCAATAAATAACTCAACCGAACAATCACCAGTATTGGTTCACATTAAAGATGTGGCTAACAGTGGCAAAAGATATGATACCAATCTTAGCATTACTAATCATGGCGCAAGCACACTATTAATTAGTTCATTTACAGTTCAAGCCAAGTTGTGGCACGGTAGTTATGATGACGAAAGTCATACAACATTTAATGAAAGCATAGATGGTTACTTGACGAGCACCACTGTTGGAACAACTATTGATGCAAGCCCATGGTTTGATTACGATACAAACATTTGGTCAGTAAAATTTGAAAATAACATATTTACATTTACACGCAAAAATGGTTTGGCATACATATCTGCAGGTTACACAATGACGCTAATTTCAGGCGTTACAATACCAGTTCAGTCAAGTTATAATACATTTGGCGAAAACGAAACTTACAAATATGTAAACGACTTGTGGTGTTCGTTTGATGTAAACATTAATGTTGATGCTAGCGATGTGGGATACAGTGCGGGCAGTTACACGGGTGTTGAAGTGATTACCGATGGTTATGACTCAGCAATTACATCAGGCTCTACAGCATCGATTTACATCCGCAATAACACCGAGCAAAACATCACAGCCGTAAACTTAACAAAATTCAGATTGGCATACACAAGCAACACAACATTGTTGCCAAGAAACAACTTAAATACATCTACAAATGTAACTTATTCGCTAAAAAATTGCTTAACCAACGCAACAACTAGCAACTTAAGTTCAACCACCGAGCAAACCGATAGCACAACAAACATTTTAATTAGACCAAACGAAAAAGTGCTATTATACACCGTCACACCACAATCAGATGCAGTTATTTACACTTATCAAATATCTGTAACTCTATCTAGTGGCAAGGCGGATAACACTATATCATTGTCATATGATTTTGATACATCTACTACCGATGTTGTCAACAATGACACTGTGGCGTATGAATTTAGATTGGTTACTTCGGTTGATTTAACGGCTACATCAACCAATTACTTGATTAACAGCAACGACTTTATTAGCCAACAAGTGGGCAACACATACTATTATTACTACAAAGGCGTAGTATGTAAAGGTCAAAACATATCAGTGCTAAATGCAAGTTATCCAGTGGGCTCAACCGTAGTTAGTATCGATTACATTGCTCATCAGGAAGGCGTGGATGCTACTACTCAATATGTAGCAAGCAATTACAGCACTTGGACGCCACCAGAAACTTGGCTAACAGCCATGCAAGCAATATATGGCGAGCCTAACCGAACAGGTGCAATAGTAGTTAGCGCAAACTAAATTTAAAATTAAACACAAAACATTAAAAATTTGAAAGGAGAAAAATATGCGTAAATATGCAATACCAAAAACGATGTATATAGCATTAATTGCAATATTATTGTGTTTTAGCGTAGGCTACACTTATGCGTATTTTTCTGCCACCAAAGTAGCCAGCGCATCACTTACACTAGGATACATCGATGTCACTTGGCGTGACGGCAATAATGGTGACGCAGCATTTTCATCTACGGAAACTTTTGATAAGGAAAGCACAACGGATGATGAGTCACTTGCAATTGGTATAATTGGTGAAATTACTCGTGGGGGCTATGCTCAAATTACAGCAAAAAATGTAAGCGACCAAACACGAAATATTATGCTAAAAATGGCTAACATCAATGGTACAGTTGGTGCATATTGCCGAATTAAGATAGATGCCACCTACACTCCAGCGGGTAGCACGGAGATAAAGCAATGTGAAGACGGCTGGGTGCAACTAGCCATGGAGCAAACACTAATTACATTAGGCGACTGGTGCGAGTATAACGGATATTATTACTATGGTTCAAAAACCACCACCACTACGGACGGTGTTACCACCACAACATTTGAATTAACCGAACTTAGCAAAAAGGGCGGTGTGGATGTGGCGAATTATTTATATCTATCACCAGAGTCAAGCACTGAATTGTATGATGCAACGTTGAGCATAATTGTGCGTTTGGAGGCAATTCAAACCACAAACAATGCTTGCGAGCACGAATGGGGCATCACCTTGGCAAGCGAAAGTTAATTATTGTAAATATTAAATTGTTATAAGGAGTTAAATTGTGAAAACAAAAACCAGCAATAAACTTAATATGTTGTTAATAGCAATAACACTGTTGCTTGTTTTTGTAGCGGGTGCAAAAGTGTTTGGTTCAACCAACAGTTGGTTAAAAACCGAAGACCAAGTTGGCTTTACCGTAACCGTTACAGGTATTCAACTATCAGTAAAGCAGGACAATCGCACAATTCCAAACAACGGTATGATATATTTGAATACGGATATCGTTGAGGCGGACACCGCTTATGATTTAAATGTAAGCATCACAAATAACGAATTGGGTAGCAGTTATTACATCAGATGTCAAGCGTTTGCAGTAGTCAATGGCACAACTTATAACATAAACAATTGCATTACCAATGATTTGTACAAGAACAGCACCGACAATTGGATGTATATCACATCAGGTAGCACCAGTTCTACACCAGTACAAATCCCTTCAGGTGAAAGCGTAGTGTTTATTGACACAGTTACCTTCCCTTCAAGCGTACTTGGAAGTTTGGAAGGCAAATATGTAAAACTATACTTGTATATTGAAGGTAGTTCTAGTGCGGATTTTAGCGTGTAATATAATAAATATGAAAAATTATAAAAATATTTAAAAGGAGAAAATTATGGATACAAATTCAAATAAACCAACCAAACGAACTGGTTCTGTTTCCACTTCTCCAAAGTCTTCAAGCGGGCGTTTGTCGGCAGAAGAAAAACTAAAAAAGAGTATTAAAAACTTGTCATATACATCTGGTGGGGCTAGTGGGGCAAATTTGGATACCACTAAATCTAGCGCAAGGTCAAGTTCG
>JAFULP010000031.1 GCA_017473285.1 Clostridia bacterium | reverse complement strand
CCACATTCTTTGCTTTATCTGTTCTTTTAATATGTTTATAAAAAATATCTCATCGGTTTTTGATGAGATATTTTTCATTTTATTATGCTGCGATTAGTGGAATAATAATTCCCAAAATTACCAAGCCTAGGAATACGAAATACAAAACTTTCCAAACTGTAGTTTTGTGTCTAGCATACTTCCAGCCAAGTACTGCAACAATGCACACCATAATGGCAGTTGCAAAACCTTGCAATACACCAACCGCTGTAGCCAACTTATTTGCATTAATCAACGACAAAATTGCTGCCACTAAATACAAAACAGCCGCTGTAGCCATGGTGTAAAACGAAAGCTTGTTTAATCCCCAAAAAGAACTCTTTTGAGTTGTAGTTGTAGTATTTGTAGTTTTTTGTGACATAAAAAATCCTCCTTACATATATTATACATATATTCTCATTTTTTACAAAATGTTTTTTTTATTTTTAATTATAATTTACCATTATTTAATTATGTGAAACTATAAACTGCTATTGTCGCAATTTACTTGCTATGCCCATTATTGCCATAAACAATATCTGTCATGGCATCTACCTTTTTGCATATTGCATCAAACTCATCATCACTCAAACTTTCTGCCTTTCTTTTAAAATCATCAAGTTCTTTTTTTGATACATATTTTGACATAACATTTATTATAGTTTCTATTCTTTGCTTTCTATACTTAGCATAGTCCATTGACTTATTTTGATTATCACTAATAATATTGCCAATCAAACCTTTGCTACCTTCCGTAAACAAATATACTTTTACTTCTGCCATAATTTACCTTTTATAAATTTAATTAATTTTATTTAAATTAACATTTTATTTATTTGTAACAACTTAATACTTGTTTAAACCAATTTAAATTATTGCTATTTTTAAATATTTTTTAATTATTAATTTATTTAATAATTTTAAATTTAACAATTAATTTATTTTAAATATTTAATTTATTTTTTTATTTAAATTTTATTTATTTTTTTATTTTATTAAATTTTATTCTTGACTAGATGCCAATTTCTTTTGTTGGTCAGCAATTGCAAGCGCCTTAAACATTTCATCCAAATCGCCATCCATAAAATTTAAAATATTGTACAAACTAAATCCAATTCGATGGTCGGTTACACGGCCTTGTGGGAAATTGTAAGTACGAATTCTCTCACTTCTATCCCCTGTGCCAATTTGAGATTTTCGATTGTCTTTATATTCTGCATCTTTTTGTTGTTGATAAAAGTCGTACAACTTTGCTCTTAACATCATAAAAGCTTTTTCCTTGTTTTGGGTTTGGCTACGCTCGTCTTGACAAGCCACCACAATACCAGTTGGAGCGTGAGTTAGTCGTATTGCACTTTCGGTTTTGTTTACATGTTGACCACCAGCACCAGATGCACGATACAAGTCAATACGCACATCTTTCATATCAATTTCAACATCCACTTCTTCCATTTCGGGCAACACCGCCACCGTAGCAGTAGATGTGTGTACACGACCTTGACTTTCAGTTTCAGGCACACGCTGAACACGATGCACACCACTTTCATACTTAAATGTTGCGTACGCATTTTTACCTTTAATCATAACCGTAGCGTACTTAACACCGCCAAGTTCAGTTTCTTCAATATCAAGCACTTCAAACTTAAACTTATGAGTATCACAATACATCTTGTACATTCTCATAAGTGAATGCGCAAACAATGAAGATTCTTCGCCACCTGCGCCACCACGGAATTCCATAATAACATTTTTGGTGTCATTTTCATCTTTAGGCAATAACAAGATTTTCAAATCTTCTTCACTTTGCTTTAAAGCGTCTTTAAGATTTTGTATTTCTTCCTTTAACATCTCACGCATTTCCGCATCACTTTCAAGCCCCAACATTTCTTCATTTTCAGCAATATCGCTTTCGTATTTTAAATACTTATCATATTCTTCAACAATTGGTTGCAATCCACTATGTTCTTTTACACGCTTTTGCCATTCTTTATTATCCGCAATAATGTCTGGATTAACAATATCTTGACTCAGCACTTCATATCGACTTTTAATATCTTTTAATTTAGATAACATTTTTTCTCTCCTTTTATTGCGTGGTCACCGCAAATAAATTAATTATCGCATTTAAATGCCACGCTATATTTTTTTATTTTATTTTTATTAATTTGTTTAAACTTTTAATTTATTGGTTTTGTTTTTAATTTTAATGCGCTATATATTTTCCATATAGTTAACTTTCTTTCCAGTTTTAATAGCATAATCAATTTCACTTCGAGTACTTTCACCAATATATCCGTGCTTGTTAATCACAAAAATTTCATCTGCCATATCAATCTTGCGTTTATGCATATCATCAAGCATTATTTTAGTTTTGGTCAACTCGCCTTCAGTCATATTTTCCCACACTTCATTGTCGCCACTATGACCAAACAGGCCAACACTTATTACAATATTACCTTCCAATGTAAGCCTTTTTTGTTCTCTTAAAAACTCATCTTTAAACTTTGTACTTCCACAAAGAGTTATAACTTTATAATTTCCAACCATATCGTTCCCCTTTAAATTTTAACAATAACCACTCGATCATTATTATTGTAGTCTTTTACAATTTCAATATTTGTTGCAACACTTTTAAATATTTCCCTTACTGCATCGCCTTGATTGTACCCAATTTCCATAAGCAAAATTCCGTCATCTAATAAATAATTCTTAATCTTGTTTGCAATTTCACGATAAAAATCTAAGCCGTCCACGCCACCATCAAGCGCTATCAATGGGTCATACTCTTTCACTTCGTTTTCCAAAGTAGTCACCACTTCACTTTCAATGTATGGTGGGTTGCTAACAATAACATTAAACTTGCCTTGCACTTTATCAAACATATTGGATTGATACGCTTCAACTTTAGCTCCGTGCACCTTAATATTCTTTTTAGCCACTTTTAAAGCTTTTTTACTTATATCGCTCGCTTCCACATAAGCATCTACATTTTTAGCGATACTTATTGCCACGCAACCACTGCCAGTGCATAGGTCAAGCACCCTATCATTAGGTTTGATATATTCGAGTGCTTTTTCAACCAATAATTCAGTGTCAAATCTTGGCGACAACACATGTTCATTAATAACAAATTCCACACCATAAAAATACGCCTTTTTAAATATCTTAGTTATAGGCATATGCCTACATCTAAGTTTTATTTTTTTTATGATGCTATTATATTGCTTCTTGCTCAAGTCCAGTGTACTAAAAGGTATATCGGTTATAGGAATATTTAATTCATAACTTAATATATAATCCGCTTCACGCTCATCAATGCCTGATAGTGCCAATCTATTTTTTGATACTTTTCTAACTATATTCAACTTACACATAATTTTACTCTTTTGTCTAATTAATTTTAGGTTTAAAATTAATCAAATATCCTTGTTTAAAATTTAAATTTGAGCCCCTATAGTTTTTGGTACAAAAAAAGTACCCGCCTATGCATCCAAAAAATTGTATGCAAAAAACAAGGTACTTATATTTGCTAATCTTTATTTTCTAAGTTATGTTTCTTTCTAAACTTGTCAGCACGACCCTTAACGTCAACAACCTTATCGCCCTTACCAGTAAAGAAAGGATGACAAGCACTACAAATTTCTAACTTAACTTCGTCACCTGCTTTTGTAGATGCGCCCTTAAATGTGTTACCACAAGCACATACAAAAGTAACTTCATGATAATTTGGATGTATATCTTTCTTCATTTTTCTTTCTCCTAAATATATTTTCTTGCTATGTTATTATAAAGCAAAAAAATACAATTGTCAACACTTTTTGAAAATTTGTTTAATTTTTCCACCAACTACTATTATCTATCCCTCTTTTGATAGGTCACTCCCCAACTGTTTTACCAACTTTTCTCCCATTTGATTAACATCTCCCGCTCCTACAAACGCAATACAACTATTGCTTTGATTAAAATTTGTATTAATAACAAAGTTTTTTAAAGCCTTATAATTTTTAATATATACCGTATTATCCAATTTTTCACTCAATTGTTTTGCACTATAACCCTTGCTTTTATCTTCCCTTGCCGAATATTCCTTAATTATCGCCACATTACCAATATCGTCAAACACTTTAACAAAATCGCTTAACAAAAATTTAGTGCGTGAATATGTATGTGGCTGGAATATAATGTATACTTTATCATACTTTTCCTTCAAACTATTATACAAGCAAGCAACTTCACTAGGATGATGCGCATAGTCCGTTATCACTTCGCAATTTTTAATCTTACCTAGCATTTGACATCGTCTGCCTGCCGCCTTAAATGTCTTTAACGATTTATAAATTTTTGTATACGATAATCCTAACTCCCCACAAACCCCAATCGCTACCGTTGCGTTATCGATGTTATGCTCGCCATAAACATTGTCTAGCACAAACTTTTTTCCATTATATTCAAATTTGTTTGCACCCAATATGGTTGCTGGCTTAATATGTATCGCCTTATTTTTAATGCAAGCAGTAGTTAAATTATCAAATACAAACCTAGTTTTTCCCCGCTTTAAAAAGGTTCTAAATGCATTGCGCAAATTATACATATTTTGATAGCAATCTAAGTGGTCGTTATCGATATTTAACACCACCGCAACATTATAATACAATTTTAAAAAACTTCGGTTATATTCACAACATTCCAACACCAAATACTCATCATCTGGTTTAAGCCTTGCATCTTCAATATCCGCCCCAATATGGCACGACACTTTCTTGCCACTTTCACGCAATATATGATAAATCATTGCGCAAGTTGTGGTTTTTCCGTGCGTTCCGCCAACGCCTATTACATATTTAAAATTTTTGCAAATACTTGCCAGCAATTCTGCCCTATCAATTACTTTAATTCGCCTATTATTTGCTTCTATGATTTCAACATTTAAACTATTTACCGCACTTGTGTGCACAACCAAATCTGCACTATTAATATTTTTACGCTTGTGTCCTATATATATCTTTATACCATTACTTTCACAAATATTGGTATACTTGTTTTGTTTAATATCACTACCGCTCACTTCCAAGCCACAATTTTTACAATATATGGCTAGCAAGTACATACTTATTCCGCCAATGCCAACAAAATGTATATATCTAAAATTATTTAATACTAAACTATTCATAATGATTTATATGAAATTAAGGCTTTTCCAGTGATGTTTTTAAGTATATTTATTAAATTATTTATTAAATGTTAAATCAATATATCTCAAACTTAACTTATCTTAACGCACAAGCCCCGTCACTTACAAAATCACTATACAACCAATCTATAAATATATTTAATGGGCAATTTATTAAATTTATTTAACATAAGTGCGCACCATACAAAAAAATTTCATATATTTATATAAATCGTTTGACTTTTTTTAAGCGGTTTGGTTACAATATTATTGACTACTTAGTTAGTTAATATTTAAAAGGGAAGGTGAACAGACTTGAATATTACAGACGTAAGAATCAGATTGGTAAGCAAGGCTGACAGCAAGCTTAAAGCATTCGCTAGTTTCACTATTGATGGTGCATTTGTTGTGCACGATATCAAGATTATTGAAGGTAGCAACGGCAACTTTATTGCTATGCCATCACGCCAAACTCCAGATGGCGAGTACAAGGATATTGTACACCCATTAAATACTGAAACTAGAGAGCAAATTAGTTCGGTAATCTTGGCAGAATACGAAAAAGCAAAACAAGAAGCATAGTATTAACTAGCCAAAGGGTTTATTAATCCCAAAAACACAAAACACACAATGAAAGTTGTGTGTTTTTTATTTCTACTGTTGACTTATATTATAATATATGCTATTATACCAACTAAGGAGAAATGATATGAATATTAATAATATCAAGATAAATTTAATCAATAATACTGAAAGTAAAATTAAAGCATTTGCTTCTTTTACAATAAATGATGCCATTAAGGTTAATGATGTTAAAATTATAGGATATAGCGCTGAAGATATAAATGCCATGCCAAATTTTATGCATGACTTATTATCAAACCCTGTAGTTGATGGTTTACATATCTTAATTAGTATGCCATCACTAAAAACTCCAGATGGTAAATATAGAAATATTATTAATCTAACAAATAGTGAGGTTGCCAATCAACTTAATTCATTAATATTAGATGCTTACAAACAGGCAAAACAAGAAGCATAGTATTAACTAGCCAAAGGGTTTATTAATCCCAAAAACACAAAACACACAATGAAAATTGTGTGTTTTTTTATATTTGATAAAAATTAATTTAATTATAAAAATCACTTATATTATAAGAAAGATATTCTTCTCGTGTTATATCTTCAAACAAGTGATAGCCAACGGCATATTTATCAGTTGGAATAAATGCACAATATTTTATATCTCCATTACTAGTTTCATATGCAAATTTAATATAATAAAATGTTTGAACAAGCACATATTCATCCTCCTGCCAATCCTTATCTATGTAATTATAATTCTTCGACAAACTTAATTCATTATAACTTTCATTTGTCAATTCATTAAATTCATCAACAGTCAAAATTAATAAATTGTGACCATAATTTGAAAAATCATATGCTGTTAAATTTAAAAATTCTCTTTGTTGCTTTGCATAATTGTATGCAAATTTTAGTGCAAGGTCGCTGTTTGGTGCGACTCCTTTTGGCATATATCCATATACTACCGACTCAATATAAGTACTCTTATTTGTTTTAATATTTACATACTGTCTATATGCGTATGTTTTATTTGTTAAAACATCATCCGTTACTATCGTCTCTTCTTCAACACTTGTAATAAAACAAGTCTCATTTCCTAACACATAATACTCAGCCTTAGTTATATAATTAGGTAAACATTCTTCTTGTTTTATTTTTTTAAATGATGGGCTATATTGCTTTGTGGAATCTCCTGAATGATGATTCATAACACCCGTACTTTTAATTTGTAGTAACGATTCAAAGTTGACCCTATACTCGTATAAACTATCATACAAATCCCAACTTGTAAACCATACCCATTCAGATTCATTAAAAGTTGCATATAATTCAATATCTTCATTCAATTGAGTATTAAAATCAAATTCGTCACCATTAGCCGTTGCCCAATAATCAAGGATTCTTTCATCTCCTTCATTTGATATAATAGGTAAATCACTATCTGTTAAATAAGTATAATCATTAGTAAATTCTAATTGTTTACTTTTAAACGACAAATCACCATAATCTGTATGATATGTGATTGTGATAGTTGCAGGCTCGTCAACTGGTGCTGGCGGCTCATCATCTTTATCTTTTCCGCAAGCACTTAAACAAATTGCACAAGGAATGATTAAGCAAATTGCAAAAACTAAACTTAATAATTTTTTCTTCATACTTTCTCCTTTTATAATATCCATATTTTCTCGTAAACACTTTTAGTGCCAACCTCACTTCAAAATGTTTTTACTTCAATATGTATATTACATATTTTACATATTATGAATATGTTTGTCAACTAATTAATATTAAAAATATGTATAAAATTAAAGTGCATATTTTATAATAACGATATGGAAAAATCATTTATTAAAGAAAGATATTCAGCTATACGAAATGCTCATAATATATCGGCACGCAAACTAAGTCTTGAGCTTGGGCAAAGTAGTGAATATATCAACCAAATTGAAAACGGAAAATGCTTGCCTTCTATTGAAGGTTTATTAAACTTTTGCGATTATTTTAATGTAAGTATTGCCGAATTCTTCAATGAGGAATTTAAATACCCCGTTGAATATAAAGAAATTATCAATGAATTAAACAAACTTGATAAAATCGAATTAAATCAAATCACCGATTTAGTAAAACTGATAACTAAAAACAAATAGAAGTTAAACATCACGGATAACTTCTTTTTTTATATAATTTTAAAAAATTTATTCAACACTAACCTATCACGAAGAAGTAATGGAGGGGAAAGCAGTTGCACTTTAAGAGTTTTATATCAATATGCAACAGCATTCTCAATTGTTCACTCTTCATTACTTTTTTAATACAAAAAAAGTAAGTAGTGGGTTAAACTACTTACTTCTTGTTTCATATATATATATATCTTTGTATTACTCTCAGTTCAAGGTTGTATGTTTCTAGAGTTACCACTCTACACTTTTCTTAGTACTTCTCAGTACTCGTCGACTTAAAGATTTCTCTTTAAAATGAGGTGATCCATCCGCACCTTCCGATACGGCTACCT
>JAFULP010000030.1 GCA_017473285.1 Clostridia bacterium | reverse complement strand
CCAATGTGGTCCTCGTGGCCGTGAGTGATTACCATACCACGAATTTTGTCCTTATTTTCAAGCAAATATGTGATGTCTGGCACAACTAGGTCAATACCTAACAAACTATCATCTGGGAACATTACTCCGCTATCGATAATCATAATATCATTACCGTATTCAAACACGGTCATATTTTTACCAACTTCGCCAATTCCGCCAAGGAACATAATCTTTAAGTTGTTCTTTTTGCCACCCTTTTTAATAGGTTGCTCCTTGATATTTTGACTTAATTTGCTAGGTTGTTCTTTGATATTTCGTCCTTGCTTTATTGGTTGCTCGTTTACACCTTGTGCAGTTGCTTGGGCTTCGCTATTAGCATTAGGTTTAACATTTTTAGCCCTATTTTGCATCTTGCTATTTTGAGTTTTAGCGCCCGCCACCTTATTGCTATGTGGGCGTGCATTTGATTTGTATGCACCACTACGATTTGATTTACGCACAGGTGCATTTGCTTCGTCTAATAGTGACGAGTCAAACTCCTCACTTGTTAATAATTTTTCATATTCTTCCATAAATTTTCTTTTCTCCTATAATAGTAAATTATATATAATATTGTACAATATAAAACTTGCAAAAAACAACTATATACGCAATAAAGACTTATAATTAAGAAACCAATCCTAATTAACTTGTGTCTTTTGTGATAAATTGTTGCTACATTTAAAAATTAAAAAATTTAAAATAAAACAATAAAAAATAACTTACTAGATTTATTATACCATAACAAAAACTAAATTACAAGTATTTTTTGTAATTTAGTCTTCCATATATTAATTTTTATAATTTACAACCTATTATTATGTACTATAAACGCATCTTCACCTTCTGGCAATAAATAGCGTTGAATAAAGTTAATTCCGCCAATATGCTTAATCAACTTTAACTCCTCAAAGGTGGCAGTAGTCACCACGAAGAAATTGGTAGACTTTTTGCCATTTTTCATTTCAAAGAACTTTTTATCCAACATCGCTGGCACGCCAATTAGCGCAACACCCATATCGGTTAGTGGGCAAAATGTCTTGTTGCCATCATTAATAAAGTATTGACCATAACCCACCTTGCTATCGGTTAAATAAATTATATTGCTAATTTTGTGCATAAGTTCCAACGGCCAGTTGTGATTGATGCTATCTAGTTTAAACTTCCAATCCTTATCCAGCAAAATAATAATTTCACAATTAGTATACGAACCTTTAAGTTTAACCTCGCTTAATCCAACCGTTGCAATAACATTATATTGATGCATTTGATTAGGTCGTGACAAAATAAGTTGCGGTTTAAGCATCATATTTTTTGAAGGTGTGTATTCCAGCATTTCAATATCACCCAAATAATCGTTATAATGCTTGATTAATGCATCTAATTCTTTATCTTTTAACATATGCACCTCACTAATTAAAATTTCTTTAGAATTTGCTTGATAGTGTATACATCCTTTTTGTCCGCATTGCCATACACAAACAATTGAATTTGTGCGCTACTAAACAACTCACGCACCGCTAGATTAATTTCGTCAAGTGTAAGGTGTTGCACCAAGTGGTGTATTTCCTTATCGCTAACAAATTTACCATAAAAACGAAGTCTTGTCAAGTTGTTTTTTATATCAACTGGGCGATACACTTTTGTTTGCCAATAATAGTCGTCTTTTTCTTGCTCTTTTTTAAGTTGTTCTTTAGTAAATCCGTTGGCAATAATGTTCTTGATATAATTGATTATAATATCCAAACAAGGCTTTATGTTTTGGCTGGATATTTCGGTATATATCGCCATGTACGAATTTACCTTATTAATCATATAGTCCGAGCCCATGCTGTAAATTAGGCTATTATCAATCCTTAATTCCTTAGTAAGCCCGTCGCTAATATCGTCTATCATATTACACACCGTACCCATAATGGCACGATATTTTAAATCTGGACCACTGCGCTTAAATTTAAACGCAATCGAAACAAAATTTTTGCCTATATCTTTCTTGTACACATTTACATATTCGCCATCAATCAACTTGCTTTCATCATTAACTAAAGGCTTTAAATTATTAGTTGGCATCAATTGCTCAAAGTTCTTTTTTACAATCTTTTTAATCTTGCTAAAACTCAGTGGTGAACAGATGCTAACATAGCAATTATTGTTTACAAAATACTTTTTTACATAATTTTTAACATCTTTGCTTTGTATTTTACTTACGCTTTCTTTGTTGCCTAGTGCGCCATATTTAAAGTATTCTTTTTTATACAATTCATATGCTCTTAACCTATCAGCGTGACGACCATGCCTGTCCGCATCTTGCACAATTTCCTGAATTACAATCTTTTTTTCTTCTTCCACTGCCTTTGGCTTAAATGTGCTATTGCAAATCATATCTTGCACAGTACTTAAGTACTGCCCCAACTTGCCAGATACAATTGTTCCCACAAATGCAATTTCCGCATTGTTTGTAAAAGCGTTAACATCAATAAAGTCATAATATCTAGTGGTTACATCTTGCTTGGAAAGTTTATCCGTTCCAGTAAAGAACATATGCTCACAAAAATGTGACAATCCAGGAAGTTCCCCATCGCATCTAGCCCCACAATCAAAACTAATCTCTACGCTAGTAGCCTTGTTTACTGTATTTGTTTCGTAAAATAGTGTTAATCCGCTATCAAATTTATATAACTTTGGCATACATTCCCTTTTATTCTGTTACTTTATGACCGCACAAGCCACATATTCTTTCTCCCGATACTAACAACTTGCCACATTTTTGACAATAATGTCTAGGGCGCATTGCATTTGGCGGAAGTTGAGCATTGCCATTTGATGCAACAGGTCTTTGAGCACTTTGCATTGGGCGAGACTGCATTGTATTAGGAGTTATTGGTCTTGGAGCATTGCCATTATTTTGCATAGGATGCACTGGTCTTGCAGTTGCCTGCCCCATTTGTTGCATTGGACAGACCGCTTGTTGAGTTGGATGACCTACTTGTTGAATTGGACGATTAGGTTGCGCTGGACGATTAGGTTGCGCTGGACGATTAGGTTGAATTGGGCTTTGAGCCCTTTGTATTGGAAGTTGACTCATAGGCTGTCTTGGATTTTGAGCCTGACGCAACTTTTCCTGTGGAGTGTTGGCAATTTGGGCTTGAATTAAGCCTGTGCGTTGATTTTCGGCAGTTCTAATATTATTATTAACATCAATGCGAGCGTTGCGAAGTGTAGAATTATCAAAAGCGTATTTATTGTTATCGTTGGACATAAACTTTTCGCTTCTGCCAAACATAACGCCTAAAATATTGCATAGCCCTACAAAGCCAAACGCACCAATTACACCATATAAAATGTACTTAATGTTATTGGTGATAGCATCAAATTCAAGCAATAAATATGTCAATGCACAACCCATAATTGCAAGTGGAATAAGTGCAAAAACTAATAGTGCCACACGATGACGCACCACTTTGCGCTTTTTAGCATAATTTAAGCCTACGATTGTAAAAATTAATGTAAGTAAGCCCGCAACCCCTACTATGATTGCCAATGCTAAATACAAAAATTCGGTTTTTAACAACTGATTTTTAAACAATGATAATTGTGCTTCAATAATGCCTTCTTGGTAAATGAAGAACTGTAAATCTTTAATTTTTAACAACTTGTCAGCAAACACAAAACCTGACACACCTAGTGCCACGCCTGTAACTATTAATGCAAGTGCGCAAATAATGCCAATGATTGAGCCAATCAACACCCAACCATTTAATCGTCTATCTTGACGCATAAAATCCCCCTTGATTATAATTTTAGTTTAACAAAATCCCAATCCCCTTGTCAAACACTTTTAAATATTTATTTAATTTATTATATCTTTGATACTTTAAATGTATTTAAGTTTGTTAGTTTTGATTTAAGAGTCAAGTCTATTTGTGTAAAAATAAAAAAACACTTCAACCTAAGTTAAAGTGCTTGTTATGGCAGGGGTAGGTAGATTCGAACTACCGCATGCAAGAGTCAAAGTCTTGTGCCTTACCGCTTGGCGATACCCCTTGGTGCGGATGAAGGGACTTGAACCCCCACGGTCGCCCACTAGATCCTAAGTCTAGCGCGTCTGCCAATTTCGCCACATCCGCATTTGGTGACCCATCCGGGACTTGAACCCGGGACACCATGATTAAAAGTCATGTGCTCTACCAACTGAGCTAATGGATCATATTAAGTTGTTTTGCTCCATTATTTCTTGGTGTCCCGGGAACCCGGGCTCTCCTGTCGGAACCGGACCGCAATCATCGATTGCTCCCGCTCGTTTACTAAAAACTTGCCAAAGGGCAACTTTTCCTAACGCACTCGCCCATGATTAAAAGTCATGTGCTTTTGCCTTCTGAGCTAATGGATCGTATTAAGTTGTGTCACTCTACTATTAAAAGCCATATATGTATGTCTTAGCGTGACTTTGTCATTATACTACATATTATTAAAAAAAACAAGCGTTTTTTTAAATTTTTTCAAAAATTTTTAAATTTTGTTAAAATTCCGCTTGCTTATAGTGATTTCTGTTTTGTATTTTTATCTATTTTGCACTTATTAATTCCATATCAACAGCAATTTTGCCATTTTTATAGTCTTTAACAAATTTTTCAATCATAATCCAATTTTTGTATTTATCCAACAAATTGTGTTGCTTTAGCCATATAATGCACTCATATTTTACTTCATTATCTTTTAGGGCAAAAATCTTGTATATATGCATATCTAACTTGCAATTTGGGAATTGTTGCATAACATCCAAATTATCCCTTGCGCTACCATATCGTACAACCATATCTAAATGTGCCAATGTGTCAGCGCCTTCAATTTGAGCAAACAACATATTTTCAATAGGGCTTTTACTAGCAAGTGCCACCTTACCATGCGCAAGCACATCCGCATCTTCAATCTCCATAGCACATATATGATTGATGTGCAAGTTTTTAGATTCAATAATTTTGTCAAAATGAGGTTGTTTATCTAATTTTGAAGATTTATTTAGTTTAAGATATTGAAAATTTTCATACGCCGAGCCTTTAGAAACAATTGCGCCATGCTTATTTACATATTCGTCACGGTATTCGTCGTCGATATATTTGCCCGCTTTGATATTAAATTCTACATCGCCAGTAGCAATAATCTTGTCCCTATGCGCACGGCTATCGCTTCCTTGAATATTTGCAAAATTAAAATTCTGTTCTGCATCGCCTTCCTTCAATACTCTTGTACCAAACTTTTTAACATCCACACCTTGCACTCTTTGTGCAAACACAACTAATTGATTAATTTTAGCATGATTCATAGCACAACTACAAATTTGCCTAAATTCAAAACTATCGCCATTTTTGTTATACTCAGCGTTGGCTTTAGTTATAAATACATTTAATTCTCTATTCGTTAACATAATGCATATATATTAACACACTTTTGATGTTTGTCAAGACCTATTTTAATAGTTTTTTCGACAAAAACCGATTTTTTACGCCTACTGACGAAAGCGTCTAGCCCCGCTAAACTAAAGGCGCACGCCTTTCGCAATTTTCGCCTACGAAAATTGGCTTTCGCCCCTATTTAGACAATTGCTCATTAATCAGTTTAATCATCTTTTCCTTGCCCGAACTCAAATCCAACTTTTTCAAGTTTGCCGTCATTTCCTTAACATTTGGTAAAGCCAACTCTATACTTTTAAGTAGCGTGGCTGGACTAAGTTTAAATTCTTCCAAAATCCTTGCACAACCAAGGCGATAAAAATATTCGGCATTTTGCACTTGGTCACCCCTTGATTGACCGTTTTGGAGCGGAATAAGCAACATTGGCTTGTGCATATACGCACATTCAAACACCACTCCCGCACCCGCTCTGCCCACCACCAAATCGCTTATACTTAATAGGTATGGCACGTTGTCTGTCATTTCCATTTGATTATAATTGGTTTGCTTGCGGTTAGACAAATTTCCCTTACCCGTTAGATGAATAATGTTGTATCTGCTACACAATTTATCCAACTCACCCCAAACCGCTTGATTAATAGCCTTTGAGCCCGAACTTCCACCAATAATCAAAATGGTAGGCTTTGAAAAATCAATGTTCAACTTAATATTTGCCTTGATATTGGAATATTTAAAGTCATTTGAAATTACTGGTCCGGTATAAATAATGTTTTTCTTTTCATTTGCCAAATGCTCATAGTTTACACACATAATATTGCTAAAATGCAAAATTATCTTATTAGCCAAGCCAAACGAATAATCACTTTCGTGCGAAATAATAGGTATTCGCAACTTCCTTGCCGCAATACATACAGGAAGAGCCACAAATCCCCCCTTTGACACAACCAAGTCGGGCTTTTTCGCCTTTAGTATTTTTTTTGCTTGATTAATTGCTAGAACCAACTCAAACGCCACACTCACATTAACCAACACCTTTCCCCTACGACGTTTAGTCGCCGT
>JAFULP010000029.1 GCA_017473285.1 Clostridia bacterium | reverse complement strand
ATATGCCAGAGGTTAAATTGGTGGCAATATTGGATGCTAATAAGGAAGGATTTTTGCGTAGCACAACTTCACTCATTCAAACAATTGGAAGATGCGCAAGAAATAGCGAAGGTCGTGTTATAATGTATGGCGACACAATAACGGATAGTATGAAACAAGCGATTGATGAAACCAATCGTAGGCGTGAAATTCAAATGAACTATAACCGTGAGCATAATGTAAAGCCTATGACGATTAAAAAGGATGTGGTGGACACATTAAAGATTTCGGTTGAACTTGATGATGTGCAAATGTCACGACAACAAATAATTGACAATATTGAAAAGTTAAAAGCACTAATGGCTAGTGCCTCGGCACAACTTGATTTTGAAAGCGCAATTAAGTATCGTGAAGAAATATCAAAATTAAAACAAAAATTAAATAAAAAATAAATATTATTTAAATTAATTTAATTAAAAATATAAATAATATTTAAAATAAAAATAAATTTAATTATTTATTAAATATTCAACAAAATGCTATTAAATAGATATTTAAATATATTTTTAAAATATTTTACAAATTATTAAAATAATAAAATAGGTGGAATATGTTGCAAGATATTATTATTAAAGGTGCAAATGAAAACAATTTAAAAGATGTTGATTTGACTTTGCCTAAAAACAAATTAATTGTGTTTACAGGCGTGAGCGGATGTGGTAAAAGTTCGCTTGCTTTTGATACAATTTTTGCTGAAGGTCAAAGGCGATATATGGAAAGTTTGTCGTCATATGCAAGGCAATTTTTAGGTCAAATGAAAAAGCCAAAAGTTGATAGTATTGATGGACTTAGCCCCGCAATTTCAATCGACCAAAAATCTACAAATAATAATCCACGCAGTACGGTTGGCACGATTACTGAAATATACGATTATATAAGATTGTTGTTTGCTCGTATTGGTAAAATATATTGTCCAAAATGTGGCAAGGCGGTAACGGTGCAAACCCTTGACCAGATAGTTGATGCTATCAAAGATTGTGAAGTAGGAAGCAAACTGATGATTATGTCGCCAGTAGTGCGTGGTCAAAAAGGTACGCACGAAAAAGTGTTTGACGACTTGCGTAAAGATGGATATGTGCGTGTGCAAGTGGATGGCGAAATATATTTGCTGGAAGATGAAATTAAGTTGGAAAAAAATAAGCGTCATGATATTAATGTTGTGGTTGACCGAATTATATTAAAAGATGATATTGACAAGCGACTAACTGAAAGCGTAGAAAAATGTTTGGCATTATCTAACGGTTTGGTACTTGTGCAAAATGGCGAACAAGTAAAACTTTATAGCGTGCGTTATGCGTGCGTGGATTGCGGAATATCTATGCCAGAAATTGAGCCAACCCTATTTAGTTTTAACCACCGTGATGGTGCGTGCCCTAAGTGTAGTGGGTTGGGCTATGTGGTAAAAATTGGCGAAAATGCTATTGTTAGAAATGATAGATTGTCAATCAATGAAGGTGCATTAAACATAATGGGCTGGAATGTTGAAAACTCTACAATGAGTAGGCGTGCGTATAAAAAATTATCAATGAAGTACAATTTTAGCCTTGATGTGCCATATTACACTTTGCCAAAGGAAGTTCGCCAAATATTGATTTATGGTGAAGAAGGTGCTGATAAGCAAGGCGAGAGTAATATTCATCAATTTGTAATGCGTGATGATTTAAAGTTTACAGGCGTTGTGCCAGATTTGCTTAGAAAGTTCCAAGACAGTCAAAGCCAATACATCAAAGATGAAATTATGAAATTGATGAGCGAGGATACTTGTCCTGAATGTTATGGTAAAAGACTTAATAATATTGCCTTGTCGGTTAAGGTGAATAATAAGAATATTGCGCAAGTAACAGATATGTCAATTAGTGACTTGTATAAATTCTTGGACGGGCTAAAACTAAATGCGACTGAAGAAAAGGTTGCTAGACCAATATTAAATGAAATTTTTGCAAGGTTGCAATTTATGATAAATGTGGGATTAAAGTATTTAAATTTATCTCGCAGAGCAGGTACATTAAGCGGGGGCGAATCACAGCGTATACGCTTGGCTACTCAAATTGGTAGCGGGTTGACTGGAGTGTTATATATTTTGGACGAGCCAAGCATTGGCTTGCATCAACGAGATAATGATAGATTGATTGAAACATTGAAGCGCTTGAGAGATTTGGGCAATACTTTGATTGTGGTTGAGCATGATGAAGATACAATACGTGCAGCGGATTATATAGTGGATGTTGGTGTTAATGCGGGGGTGAATGGCGGTAATGTGGTGGCTTGCGGGACGCTTGAAGATATTATGGCTGAGCCGAAGTCAATCACAGGGCAATATTTAAGTGGAGCGTTAAAAATTGAAGTGCCTCAAAATCGTAGACCTGCTGAAAATGGATTTATTGAACTAAAGGGCTGTAAAAAGCATAATTTAAAAGATATTGATGTAAAATTTCCAATTGGAATATTTACTTGCGTAACAGGTGTTAGCGGTAGCGGTAAAAGCACATTAATTAATGATATATTATATCCTGCGCTAAAAAATGAATTGGATGGCGAAAAAAATGAAACCAACTTAAAGAAGGTTGTTGGTGCTGAGGCTATTGATAAAATTATTAACATTGACCAATCTCCAATTGGGCGTACTCCTAGAAGTAACCCAGCAACATATACTGGTGTATTTACCAAAATTCGTGAATTGTTTGCGTCCACACCAGACGCTAAAGAGCGTGGCTATGATATTGGAAAGTTTAGTTTTAATGTGGCTGGCGGAAGGTGTGAAGCGTGTGATGGAGATGGTGTTAAGAAATTGCGTATGTACTTTATGCCAGATGTGTATGTGCCATGTGAAGTGTGTGAAGGCAAGCGCTATAATCGAGATGTATTACAAGTTAAATATAAGGGCAAAAGCATATATGATGTGCTTGATATGACGGTTGAGGAAGCATTGCAATTTTTTGAAAATTTGCCTAATATTAAGAGTAGAATTCAAACATTGTACGATGTTGGTTTGGGATATATCAAACTTGGGCAATCCGCCACCACGCTAAGCGGTGGAGAAGCGCAAAGATTAAAACTTGCAACCGAATTATCTAAGCGTGATACTGGCAAAACTATGTATATATTAGATGAGCCTACAACGGGACTTCACAGTTATGACATTCAAAAGTTGATTAACATTTTGCAACGATTTGTAAATGGTGGTAATACTGTTGTGGTAATTGAGCATAACCTTGATGTAATCAAAACAGCCGACTATATTATTGATATGGGTGTTGAAGGTGGAGATGAGGGTGGTCAAGTTATTGCAACTGGAACGCCAGAAGAAATTATTAAATCAAAGAAAAGTCAAACCGCAACATATTTAAAGAAATATTTGAAAAAGTAAATGTAAGTAAATATATTAAAAATAGGCTATAACATTTAAGTTTAAGCCTATTTTTGTTGTATTATTTTAATTTATTAATATCATCACAATATATTAACAAAACTAAATCCGCTAATTTCTTTTAAGCCCTCTACATTATATTTAAGAAGAAGGGAATATGTTACGGCGGTTTCTTGGTCGTTGTTGGATATGCTAGATTTTAAAAACTGAATATGGTCGCTAACTGGTTGCAAATCTTTACGACTAATGGAAATACACAATATATCCATTTTTTTAGTCCAATATTTATCCAAACTTTCTATGCGTTGAGCAAGTTGTGGGTCGGAGATATCTTCAACAAGCAAGGCTTGGTGGATTGCTGTGCTTTCCTTGTTCATATACTTAAAAATACTTTTGGTATTGTATACATCCCAAATACACAATGCGTTAACCGCTATTGTTAAGATAGTGACCGCTATAAAATTTTTCATTGATTTTCCTTTTAATTTAAATATATGTTTAAATTGTTTGGTGGTTATAGATTAAAATATTGATAATGTGTTGGGTGGGCTAATTAAGAATTTTTCTTTTGCTTTTTTGAAGATTTGTTTGGGGATGGCGATATATTATTGATATCAGGTATTACCTTATATTGTTCGCCTTTTAGTTGGTAATATAATTTGCCCGAATTATCCAAATTCATAACTATAATATCTTTAACCTTTTTAATATTTAATTGGTTTAATAATTTATTTAACTTTTCTTCGGAGAAGTTAACCGAACTCATATTATCTTTCATCACTTTACCGTCGCTTACGATTATGCTAGGTAGTTCAGGTGGCGGATTATTTGCGTTGACATCCTTTGCGGTGGCGGGGGCGCTTTCGGCGGTGGGAATGACACTCATTTTGCCATTGGTTTCAACAATTGCATATTGCACTTGCTCAAAACTAAAATAGTTACATTGACGCAAACTTTCTTGCAAATCGTTTAAGTTCATATTTAATTTTTTAAGAGCGTCATAATTAATTCCTTCAGGGCTTATAACTATTATGGATTTGCCACTTATAAATTTTCTAAGCAAGATACTTTTCCGTGTAAGTACGGTAATCGAATAATGTAGTAGAACCAGTATTGCAAGTGGTAAAATTCCGTTTAATAGTGGAATATTTGCGTCGCTCATTGGCACAGTAGCAAGGTCGGCAATAATAAGGGTGATAACCAATTCGTAAGGTTGCATTTCGCCAATCTGGCGCTTGCCCATAATGCGCAAAAATAAAAGTACTACAAAATATATTATTTGAACTCTAATAAATAAAACTAACATATATTTAATTTTTACAATATTAGTGCTTTTTAATCATTTTTTTAAAATTTTTTTTGTTCTATTTAACATTTTGTCCACATATTGTTATGTATGGAGAAAATTATGAAAAAAATTCTATGTATTTTATCAATCGCACTTTGTGGTGTAATGTTTGTTGGGTGTGGCGGAATCAAAGATGCGGAAACCAACTTTAATAACCACTTAATCGAGATACGAAACAACCTATTTGCAGGGCAAAATGATGAATATTATGCAACCGTGTGTACTGGTCAGCGTGAACAAGATTATGCGTTAGATGGCGTGGTTAACGAACTTGTGCCATTTGGTATTGTTACTTTTGCACGCCTTGATAATGAAATGTTAAAACAAGATACATATGCTTTCACTTTAGTTGTAAATGGTGAAAATGTGGTGGGTAGTTTGGAAAAAAGCCCTTACGATAACACTTATTCTGCCGATATTGAGCAAGTGATTGCAGATGATGCGGAAATTACATTGGAATTGGTGGTAGATGGCGTTAATTTTAGCCAAGCGCTTACCAATGTTTCATCAAGTTTTCAAGTGTCAAAAGATAACGCTATAGATATTGCGTGTGAAGAACTTAAAGATAGCGTTAAGGCTTTAAGTAAAGAAGAGAACAATTTAAGTGAAGCGTTTATTAAGATTTTAAAAGATTATTCAGGTGAAAGCAACCGCTATTATTGGTATGTGGGTATTATTTCACCAGAAGGCGAAACTTCAGGTGTGTTGATTGATGCAACTACAGGAGATGTGATTTCAAAGAAAGTTTAATTTTAGTTTATTTGATTAAATAAAAACAGTTATTTGGCTGTTTTTATTTTTTGTTAGGTATTGGTTTTATTTGTGGAAATTGTTTAATTGTGATATAATATTTTAGTTTAATAAATTAAAGATTTAAATTTACACAAAATAGAAAAAGGGAAGTTTATGGATAAGTTGTTTATTGTGGATGGAAATAGTTTGATATTTAGGGCTTTTTATGCACTGCCACCTATGTATAATTCGGCTAGGACGCCAACTAATGCGGTATTTGGGTTTGCTAAGATGTTGATTAATATTATTACTAAAAATCAGCCTAAATATTTAGCGGTTGCATTTGATGCGGGCAAGCACACATTTAGAAATGATATTTTTGCCGATTATAAAGGCACTAGAAAGCCTATGCCGGATGAATTGCGGGCGCAACTTCCAATAGTTAAAGATTTGTTAAAGCAAATGAACATAACCGTGATTGAAGTGCCAGAGATTGAAGCGGATGATATTATTGGTAGTTTGTCCAAAAAGTATGATATTGAAAAAGTTTTAATATCAGGCGATAGAGATTTACTTCAACTAATTAACCCGCAATGTCGTGTGTGGCTCACTCAAAAGGGTTTAAGCGAAATTGCTGATTTGGATGAAGCGGGGTTAAAAGAAAAATACGGAATAGAACCATATCAAGTGGTGGAGATGAAGTCAATAATGGGGGATGCTAGTGATAATATTCCAGGCGTTAAAGGTATAGGTGAAAAGACGGCCTTAAAATTAATTACTCAATACGCTAATCTTGATAATATATACGCCAATATTGACAACATAACAGGCAAAACTAAGGCGTTACTTCAAGAGCAAAAAGAAATAGCATATATATCTAAACAATTGGCTACAATAAAGACTGATTACGAATTAGATTATGACCTAAATGACCTACGATACGACTTTCCTTTTGATGAAAATGTGCGAAATGTGTTTAGAACTCTTGAGTTTAAAGCGATAAGTGAAAAGGATGAATATTTTGTTTCATCAAGTGCGCAAAAAGTTGCGGAAAGTAATTTTGAGCATCGTGATATGGATGGTTTGGATGCGAAAAAGAATGTTTTAAATTTAATTTTAAAACAAGACGAAGTGGGTGTGAATTTTGATGATGCGGGCATTTGTTTTGCTTGCGGGGAATGTGAATATCAATTTTTGAGCATAGATTTAGGCAATTCGGAAATATATCAATTAATCAAACAAATTTTGGAGAGTAAAAGCATTGAAAAAGTGGTATACGACGCAAAGACGACGATGTATAAACTTATCGAATTTCGTATAGAGTTGAACAACTTTTTCGATGTATCGCTAGCGTACTATTTGTTGGCGTCTAACGAAAAGGAAATTAAGTTATCGGCGCTTATTGAGCAAAATGAGTTGCCAACTGAATACTTGGCTGTAGGATTGCTGAAATTAAAGGCTTTAGGCATAAGCCAGTTGGACCAAATGAATATGACCAAACTGTATTACGACCTTGAGTTGAATTTGGTTAAAGTTTTGTACGAAATGGAAGTAATGGGTATTCAAGTTGATGCTGAAACCATTAAAAATTTAAGTCAAAAATATGCGGAAGAACAAGAGATGTTAAGTGCTCAAATTTATGAGTTGTCGGGTGAGAACTTTAATATTAACTCTCCTAAGCAAATGCATGAAATATTGTTTGACAAATTAAAACTTCAATACAAGGGCAAGAAAAGTACAAGCATTGATGTTTTGGAGGCGATACAAGACCAGCATCCTATTGTTGAAAAATTGATTAGATATCGCAAAGTGGCAAAAATCAGTAGCACATATTTGGAAGGGCTTTTGCCGTATATTAAAAATGGCAAAATTCACACAACATTTATTCAAACTGTTACCGCTACTGGCAGATTAAGTTCTCGTGAGCCAAACCTTCAAAATATACCAGTTAGAAGTGATGAAGGTAAGGAGTTGCGAAAACTATTTACCAGTTCGTTTGAAGATGGTGTGATAGTGTCGGCCGATTATAGCCAGATAGAATTAAGGTTGCTAGCACATTTTTGTAAAGATGAAAATTTGATTAGATGCTTTGAACAAGGGCAAGATGTGCACACTTCAACGGCTAGTAGGGTGTTTGGCGTTCCGCTTGAAAAGGTGACCGAAAATATGCGAAGAATGGCTAAATCGGTTAACTTTGGAATTATTTATGGTATTAGTGAATATGGTTTGTCTAAAAATGTGCATATAACCCCTAAAGAAGCGAAAGAGTTTATTGCCAAATATTTTGAATTATATCCAAGCATAAAACAATATATGGATAATAGCGTTGAATTGGCAAAGCAAAATGGATATGCCACTACATTGCTTGGACGAATAAGGTATATTCCAGAACTTACCGCTACCAACCATATGCTTCGTCAGTTTGGGGAAAGGGTTGCGATGAATATGCCACTTCAAGGCACGGCTTCGGATATAATTAAGATGGCAATGATAAATGTTCAAGATAGGATGAAAAAGCAAAATTTAAAAAGTAAACTTATTTTACAAATACACGATGAATTGATTGTGGATACTTGTAAAGATGAGTTGGAGCAAGTGTCAAAAATATTAAAAGAAGAGATGGAAAATGTTGTTAAGTTGTCAGTGCCATTAACGGTAAGTGTTAGTGCTGGCAAATCTTGGTTTGATGCAAAATAAAAATAATTGATAAATTATTTTAAATAAAAAATAAATATTTAAATAATTAAAACAAAAAATAACCTATCATAAGACAATGCTTATTTTAAGTTATTTTTTATTATTTTTAATTTATTAATTAAATTATTTTATTATTTTCTAATTTAAATATTTGATAATTTTTAATTTAATTATTTAATATTGTTAATTTTAATTTTTTTAATATCTTTTTCTCAAGGCGGGAAATGTAACTTTGTGAAATATTTAAAAGTTCGGCAACTTCTTTTTGCGTGAGTTCATCTTGCCCATACAAGCCATATCGCATAATCATTATGTCACGCTCACGGGCAGATAGTTGCGAGAGGGTGTTTAGTAAAAATTTTTTTTGGTCTTCATTTTCAACTTCCTTATAGCAATCTTCAGTGGAAGGTAAGATGTCAGACATAACCAATTCACCACCTTCGTCATCCACGCTTAAAGGTTCGTCAAGGCTGACTTCATTAAGCGTTTTGTTCACCTTTCGTAGATGCATCAATATTTCGTTTTCAATACAACGGGAAGCGTAGTTGGCAAGTTTAATATTTTTATCCGCCTTAAAACTATCAACCGCTTTAACCAGCCCAATTGCGCCAACTGACACTAAATCTTCAAGTTCGGTTTTGGGTGTTTCAAATTTTTTGGCAATATATAGCACTAGGCGTAAATTGTGTTTGATGAGTTGCGAGCGGGCGTAATCATCATTGACTGTATCAAACATATTAATATACATTTTTTCATCGTCATCAGTTAAAGGTGCTGGGAGAGAATCGTTAGTGAATATATAATTTACAATATCTTCCTTTGATGAAAAAATAGGGGATATGTATTTGTTGAATAAATTTTTGATTGTTGATAGTAGTGTCATAATAACTCCTTATTTTAAATTGTTAATTAAAGCAAAAGCACGAGTTTAAAATTGCTTTGTATTCCTTAGTGTTATCAAAATGTAAGGCTACGCCTAAAGTTACATTGGGGTATGTTTTTATCTTGTCCTTATTGATGCGTAATTCGTTGATTGTAAATACCAATATTTTGCGTTTGCCCGCTATTGTGTTGGCTTCAATAAAATGTGCATTATTAAGGCTATTGAAATCATTAGTTAAATATTGATTTAGCGTTATATTAGTAAGTTTGCTAAATGTGTCAAAATTGATTAAACTTACAGGGTTTGAGTTGTCGTATAATCCATTGCCAGAGTCAATAAAACTTTTAATGCTTAGTTGTTTGTTATTATTGACGAGAGTGATGTCGTAAATATTGGAGTTAGCGGTTATTTTAGCCTTAATCCAAGTGATTAGTTTGCAATTTATAAATGTAAAAATTATAGTTATTGCAAATACTGGCAACAAACTAACGCCACTTATTGCATAACCGCTTGCCGATTGAGTGCCAAAATTAGACAGAATTGCACCGCCAATTATGTAACTTAAAACAAGCATTAGCATACAAGATAAAAATATTTGTTTTTTAGTTTTTATTTTAATAATTTGTAACATTATTATACTAGTTAATATTTTTAACGCATTGGTGATAATTAAGTTATTGCAATAAGGCGCAATTAAACTAGCAATGCTTCCAAATAGTGCAGAAAATAATATATGCTTGTATTTTGTTGTGGGGCAAATTAATTTAGATATTACAAGCAATATACAAAAATCTATTATAAAATTGGTGATAATTGCTTGTTCAATGTATATTTTCATAATTTGATTGTAGCATTTTTAAACATATTATTTGAATAAAAATTTTTGGATAAAATTATAATTTTGCCTACCTTTGTCGAAATATAAAATTTTACAATTTTTTGGTATAAATTTTACCGCTTAGCAAACAATATGCGTAGGAGTTTGTATGTCAAGAAAAGTGTATATTTGTAACATTAATACTTCTAATATTCCAAGGCTAACAAATGATGAAACTGTGGCAATTTTAAACCAAATTAAATTGGGCAGTGAACAGGCGAAAGAGCATTTTATTTATTGCAATATGCGACTGGTACTATCTGTTGCCCAACGCTTTTGCGACACGAAAGAAAGTATGGACGACATTTTTCAAGTAGGGTGCGTGGGGCTTATGAAGGCGATTGACAATTTTGACCTAACTTTAAACGTACGATTTAGCACATATGCAGTACCTATGATTGTGGGCGAAATTAAACGCTTTTTGCGTGACTCAAGCAGTATGCGTGTAAGCCGAAGCTTGCGTGACACCGCATACTTGGTGCTAAAAAGCAAGGAAAAGTTAAGCAAGGAAAAATCGGAAGAGGTGTCGCTGGAAGACATTGCAAGCGACTTAAATCTAACCTTGTTTGAAGTGGTGGATGCAATTGACGCTATATCGGCACCACTATCGCTTGATGAGGAGATGTATAATGACGGCGATGACCAAGTTATGCTACTTGAACATCTTGCCGATGAAAGTCAAAGCGGTGAAAAGTGGCTCCAAAATGTGGACCTCAAAGATGCGGTGCGTAGCCTTAACGATAGGGAAAAACAAATATTGGACTTAAGATACTTTGCTGGAAAAACTCAAATGGAAGTAAGCGACGAAATTGGCATCTCACAAGCGCAAGTAAGTAGGCTTGAAAAAAATGCCCTTGAGCAAATTAAACGATATATGTCATAAAGGGTACAAAATTGAGTGGTAAAAAATTAGATTAGACAAAAAAATATAAAAAGCGGGCAAAAACCTGCTTTTTTTGCAAAAGTTTTTGGCATTTTAGGTTGATTTAATGCATATTTATAGGTTAAATTAAAGGAGTAGATATCTATGAAACGGCTAATAATGAGCAAGCGTACAATTGCCATATATGTGCTATTTGTGGGCTTATTCGTTATTTGTGCTACTAGCAATAATACATTGCAAGTGGCAAATGTGTATTTTAATAGCAAGGTTAAAAAATTGCCTATTTATAGCGTGCAAACTGATGAAAAAAAAGTTGCTATTTCTTTTGACGCTGCGTGGGGTGCGGATAAAACGGCTGAAATTATGACCGTATGTGAGGAGTATGGCGTTAATGCTACATTCTTTTTGGTGGGTTTTTGGGTGGAAGATTATCCAGATGTTGCCCGTAGCATTGCCGAGCGAGGCTTTGAAATTGGGCTTCATAGTAGCACTCATCCAGATATGTGTAATTTAACATCTAAGCAAATGAGCCTAGAACTTAGCAAAAATCAAGAAATTAT
>JAFULP010000028.1 GCA_017473285.1 Clostridia bacterium | reverse complement strand
AAGTGGAAATACTCATCGCTTTGATTTTGCAAGTCTACCGATTGCGGTGTTTCGCTTACCCCAACTTGCTTATACAAGTTCTGATTTAGTACTGTGTTATATTTTTCAACCAATACTTTGATTGCAATCGTATATTTGCTTATCAACTGCCTATTTGCAATAAATCCTGACAAATTGCCAAGGTTGGTAGTTACAACGCTATCTTTAGCCAATTCAACGCTATTCATAGTAGATGTGCTAATAATTTCTTGCCCATCTTTATTGGTCAATGTCATTTCCAGTTTGTAATGTTTAACATCTTTTGCTTGGATGTCAATTACAAGTTGCGTGCCGTAGTCGTAATAAACGCCTTCCACCAACTCATCATTATTGCTACCAAGCACTTTTGCATTAACCAAATTTTCATTAGACTGATAATCTAAGTCAAATGCATACTGCTCAACATAGTTGATATATATTGTTAATTTCAAGCCTTTATTTACTATAGGAAGTGTCCCCAAGTAATCCAACAATTCGCCTTCTTGAACAAAATTTTGTCTAGTTTCATCCACCTTAGTTAAATCAAATTCTTTGCTATTTTCTTGACCTTTTGGCGCAATATATGTGTAACCATCAAATCTAAATCCTACATTGTCCGTGCCTTTAATTAATGTATTTACCCTGCCTTCCGTTGCATCAATTACGCCAGATACAGCATAGCCATAACCAGCGTCTACATTTTCGGCAACTTCAGGAGAAATTACATAGTATTTAAATTCAACATTTAATGACAATGTTTCAAACCATAAATAATACCAACCCGATTGAGTTAAATCAAATCCCGTATCAAATAATGTCACTTTAATATAACTTTCATATTCGCCCGAGCCCTGATTTTGATTTGCTAAAACTTGCTTGTTGTGATATTCATAATAGCCTGTAAAATTATATCCAACATTACATTTAATATACACTGTCAACTTATCACCATTAATCAAAGTTAATGCGGTATACGATTGAGTATTGTCGTCATCTGTAATGGCAACAATTTCACCATTATTTATTTGTGCATAAATATTGGCAATCAATTCATTAGGCATATTAGTAGTTAATATTACTTTGTCGGTTTTTGCCTCTATCGCAATCTTAATTGTAACATCCTGACCTGTAAATTCAGCAACATATGCCGACTGATTATAGTTATAATACAACTTTCTATCGTTACAATACACTGACACAATAAAGTCATTTTTAGCACTATCGCTTAGCGTGTAATTGATAAGCACCTTGTCGCCATAATAATAAATACCGTTTACTGGGTCAATGTTGTTTTTGTCGGCTTTAATTACAACGCCGTATACCGTATCAAATATATTTACCCCGCTAGCATTTACAACATTAACAAAATCAAGAATATTGAATTGCTCGTCATTATATTCAATAATTCCGTCCAAATTGTATGTTTTTGGCATTAATTCAATTATAATTTTAACCTTATTGCCAACAACATACTTAATATTGCTATTTACATCAATAATAAATTCATCATCAACAACACTATCATCTACATAGTCGGCTACTAGATTTGCGCTTGAATAATATAGTTGGTTGCCCATAAATTTAAACACATTTTCTTGACCAAGATATCCTAGATATGTGCGTTTAACTGTAAGTGCGTCTCCTTCTTGTGCGCTTACCACCACCACGTCATTTATGGATATTTGGCGGTCAAGTTTGAACTTGTCGTATTGGTTGGATTTAATTTCAAATTCAATTTCAACAGTTTCAGCCACCTCAACATAAAAGTCTAAATGCCTATTTGTATAGCCCACTTCAATAAATTGTGTATAATTTACACTTCCATCTAGCAAAGAATAATTAACCGTCATTGCTATATTATCAATTGCAACAATTGGATATCCAAATTGGTTTACCACTAATTTAGTAGAATGGCTTAGCGAATATCCTAAATACAGTCCACGAACAGCATATTGTTTGCCGTCTTGGTAGTAGTATAGGAATTCATCCCCATCTTGCTTTGCCAACATTTTAATAATGTAGTTATTGTCAATAACAACTGTGTTTACATTATTGTTGTTTGTGTCTATTATTGTAAACAATTTATTAGTTTCAGCATCACTTAAAGTATATTGTCTAATAATATTATTGTCTTCCAAATAACTTACATCTTTTACATTTACATTAATAGTAAATTCGATGTCGCCACACACAGCATTTATATCGCCTACTAGTTGTACTGGGTTGGATGAATACTGAGTAAGTGGCTTATCTTTTATGTTAAGATAAATACTTTCCCTTAAATATGTTGCATTTAGCACAAATTCGTACAATTGGCTATCGGTTTCAGTCCTTGATGTAATATAATCGTTTACCAATCGACATTCATACAATTCGCTTCCCAATCTAAGCATCATTCTTGAACTTAATACATTATCGTTGTCCACCACCGCTGTATAAGTAAACTTATAGTTTTCAATCAAGTCCTCTTTGTGTTGGAATTTAATAGCGCCAAATTTGCTATTAACATTATTATCGTTGTCGGTTACGTGATAATTGAATGTATATTGAATTTTACTAAAGTTAACATCAACGCTAACTGTATCTTTATCGTCAAAGAAGTTTGTTGTATTGCCATTGTATTCGTGTTCATAATTGCGCAAATCAACTTCTACTTGATAATCAACCCCATTGTTTACAAATGCGTCAATTTCATCAACAGTTTTACAATTTGTACTATTTAATTGATAATTGTAACTATCAAATCTGTAACCAATAAATTCATCCAACGAATGGTCTTTGCTTTGGTCCACCGCTTGAATTGTAAAGGTGTTGCCAAAATATATACGTATGTTGTTGCCGTCTTGCTTAGCAACTCCTAACTTCAATAATTCTTCATCAGTTAATGTTACAAACCTACTATAATCAAATTTGTTATCGCTAATCAACAATGTTTCATCATTAAATCCGTATGTAGAATAGTTATATACATCATTATTTTTAGTATAAATAATTAGATTGTATACATAATGGTCTTGCAATGTTTCCGTAATATTTTCATATTCGCCAATTAAAGCATATCCGTTAAATGTGTTCTTTTGCTCCAGCAAGTTGTTGATAGTAAGATTTATTTCATTTCGATGCCAGAATAATTTCAAACTAAAGTCGCCACTTAAATCTTCGTTACTGTTGCAATAACTATAATTCCAATCGGTTGAATCGGGTATGCTCTTAGCACCAAGCGCTTCAATTTTTTCTGTTGCTTCTTGTGCAGATTCAGCGTCCACATCCGCCATTTTATATAGATATGCACTTAATAAATCATTAAATGTATAATAATATTGCATCTCATAATATGGTATTTCAAAGTTTGGCAACACAACTGGTGTGGTGTCGTTATATGCTTTGCCCTCTTGATAAATATCATATATTTTTCCGTCCGCAATTTTTTGGTCTTGCAACAAATAAATATAATATTCGTTGCCTGCTACATAAATCTTATTTTGTCGTTCGGTATAGTTAGCCGATTGAACATATGAGCCACCATTTCCTATTATTATAGGTGCATATGCTTGTTGTAAATTGTCAATATTTTCGGTTTGCATAGTAAACCCATTAGCATTTACTTCCATAAGCGAGTTAGCATCATAAGGCAACTGTAAATCCAATTTTAGTCTATACAAATCAGGTGAATAATATCCTTCAACTACTATATACCAGCCACTATCTTTACTGTATGCGTCGGTAATTGTGTATTGCTTGTAGTTTAATTTATAATTCCACTGCGACTTAATTACAATTTTTACGCTTTCATCCAACGCTCCATTATTATATGGATGCGCATATATAAATGTATAGCCCAAAACATCTGTCGCTTGCACAACATATGTATCGGCAGGCTTGCTTATGTTGGTAGAAATATTAATTATGTAGTTTGAGTCATATTTAACCTGACTAACAATTTCTGTATCATATTCCGCCTTATATCGTTCATTGCTCTTGGTTGCAAATCGCACATCAAATGTCAACGCTTCCCATTGCGGAGTTGCCACAATATTGCCTTGCAAGTATTGCATATTTGTTCCAGACACCACAGTTTTTGCGATATCGGTGGTGGTTGCCCATTGTGAAGTTGTTGGAGTAAGCGTACTTGCGCTTACATAGTATTGTGTTGAACCAACTCTAATAATCCAAGCATCGATATAATAGCCATGTTTAAATAACCTATAAACACCTTCCCCGCTAGCGGTTGGCTCGTAAAATATTTCTTGCTCCAATTGAGTGTATAACAAATATTCTTTATAATAATGGTTCTTAACATCAAACCAATCTTTGCTTTCAGTTACATTCACGCCATTTTCATAAAGTTCAGCCCCATTGCTTTGAATAGTTATACTATATATAGGTAGCCAAATTGCATATATGTTAACCTCGGTATTGCCGTCAACGTCGCCGTGTACCAACTGCGACACATTTTTGCCGTCTTGCAATATTTTAGTGCCATACTCGCCCACAATATCACTTGTGGTAAAGTTTTGTTCAACATATGCATATGTTTGAGTGGTGCTATATCCAGTTGTTGCCCAACCCACAAATACGTGTTCGCTGTAACTTACTTCCCAAGTTATTTGAGCAACTTGAGTATATTTTACCGTTCCCACATCCTTGGTTTCGTCTGTTGTGTTGTTTGAATACATTACAATGGTATACTGATTTTCCGTCCAAAACGCTTCTATGCTAATATTTCCATACGCATTGGCTGGGATTGTCAAACTGTTACCACTAATACTTGAATCGCCACCATTGGTGTTGGTTATAAAATTCCATATATTAAATGTATAACCCAGTTTTGTAGTTTGACCAATTGTTTTTGTTTGGCTTGAAGAACTTGTAGTATATTTTAAATCAGTCACATCTGTTCCGCCATTTTCCTGAATTGTAATTGTGTATTCAATACCATTCCACTTAGCATAAAATGTTTTATTACCCGTCGAGCCACTTGAAATACTTGTTACTTTGCTTCCGCTAAATGATGAATTTGTATACCAGCCACCAAATGTATAACCAGATTTTGTAATATTGCTTGATGTTGGCAATGTTATTGAACTGGAACTAATTTTATAACTGCTTGGTGCTGTGTATCCGCTTACCCACGTACCGCCATTTGTTACATAACTTATTGTATATGTTCTCGCAGACCAATATGCTTTTACTGTAATATCTCCAGTAGCATTCGCAGGTATGGTTAATGTACTTCCACTTAGCGATGCCGAGTCTGTACAGTTTATGGTTATTGACCATCTACTAAATCTATATCCAGACCTTGTTACTGTTGGTAAAGTTTTCGTTTGCTCCGATTCGCTAACTGTATATTCTAGGTCGGATACGCTTACACCACCGTTTTCATGAATATATATCTTATATGATGTAGGTGTAACTGGTTTATCAGGGTCAGTCGTTTCCCCACCGCCTCCTTCATCTCCGCCATCTTCAGTGCTTCCACTTTGCGGTTTAATCACAATTTCAATATTGCCATACATTCCAGCAAAATCATCTATACTGGTAAAATAAATTTTAGTTCCGTCTTCGCTTATTTTCACCTTAGGGCTAGAAACCGTTTTATTTGTACTTTTCAATGTAATTGTTGGCATGTTGTCTGATGTAAATGTTTCCGCGCTTTCCAACACTGAAGATGCACTAATTGTTGTCACTGGATCACTGCTATAACTGCCATATGAAGTGTTGTATGCCAATTTTACATAATTTGAACTATCTAAATCTGACGACCAGTTTTCCATTGTATAACTGCCCGTTTCATTAGAGTTATCTGATACTGTTTGATATACCTTATACTCTATAAAAGTGAACCCTACATAATACAAATTTATCGAAGCCGTTCCACCGGTTACAAATTCGCCATACATATCCTCACTAACATCAAGCAAGTCAACTACGCTACTACTATCACTTGGGGTGCATACTAAGGTTGAATATGTAATATTTGTATTTAATGCGTTACTAAATGATGGCTCTGATGTCATCACAGCCCATTTACCATTGCCGTTATAGTATTTACCATCGCCAACATTGGTTGAATAATCTCCTGATGTTAAATCAATATCGTTAAAGATATACAATCCGCCCGATTTCATCACCGTTTCATAAATTGAATTTAGCACTGCATAACTAAACGTACCACTACTGCTAATCGAAGGCCTATACAAAGTAATTGTCAATCCCGTTCCACCAGCACTGGTACTTAATGGCAATATATACAACTCACTATCAGTACAGCTAAAAGTGCCTCCCGACACGATAATAACATCGTCACCTATAGTAAATGTTCCCGAGTTGTAATTTAAACCATTTTTACTACTATTTGCACTATACACGCGGAATTT
>JAFULP010000027.1 GCA_017473285.1 Clostridia bacterium | reverse complement strand
TGATTAAGTTTAGTTTTACCATGCTTAACACTCAAATCATCACAAACATAAAATTCGCAACCAAGAATTGCCTTTATGCCTTGCTTTTTGCATTCGTCAAAAAATTTAACCGTGCCAAACATATTGCCATGGTCAGTAATTGCCACGGCTGACATACCTAATTCTTTTGCTCGTGATACCAAATCTTTAATTCGGCACGCCCCGTCCAAAATGCTATATTCGCTATGCACATGCAAATGCACAAAGTTTCCCATATCTTGCTCCTTAGTATTACTTTAATTAAATTATATCATTATACATAATATTTGTCAATATTGAGTGTATTCAATCTCTTTACAATTTTATTTACAAATCACTTTTCTTTAAATCGTTATAAATTGCCAAAATTTTATCCAATTTATATTTTAGTCCCGCACGGGTGATTTGTGTTGGATATAGTTTTTGCAACTCGCTAAGAGTGCTTTCAGGATTAGACAATCGCAATAACGCCACTTCACGCAAACTAAAATCTAAATAATCTAACCCAAAATGATTGATAATGTAGTCTATCGCCTTTACTTGTTGGGTACTGGCATTAATGGTTTTGTTAAGATTGGCGTCAAAGCAATTACCTTTGCGATTGGCGTCATTGCGTATTTCACGCATCACTAGGCTATTTTGCACTTCAAACGCTTCGGTTACTGCCCCTATTTTTACCAAAAAGTCCACAAGCACTTGACTATCCTTTGAGTACAATACCACATTATTGCCACGCTTAACTGATTTCAAATTTAAACCCAAAAATTTGGTTAAAGCCAAGACATCATCCGCTAGTTGATAATCTTTAAACACAAATTCAAGGCTATATCCATTTGATTTTGCCAAACTATCGCTATTGTAGTACACCTTGCCCACGCACAAAAACACGCCTTTTAGATAACTGATTTTACAGCACTCACTAGCAAGCATATTTTCGTTACAACCGTTAACGATTTCGGCTTGCCCACCGTTGAAATAGGCAATTTCCAGTTGGCTTAGCATATCAAGTAAACTTTTGCCTTGAATAATTATGCCTTCACGACCAAATCTAATGCTTAAATCAGGATAAAAGTTCTTTAATGTTCCGCAAAACTTGTCATACAAATATATTGGGCAATTTAGTGTTAGTTTGTTTTCATTAACTTCTTCCTTAGTTAAACTAATCACCGCACTCAAAAAAGCATTGCTACAACAACTTTGCGTAGAAATGCTATTTAATATATCAACTTGTAATGTTTTTAACATTATTTTTTACCTTTGCTTTTCCTTTTTTCCGCCTTAAAGGTTGGCACACTATTGTAGTTTACGACCGCACTTTCAGGTATACGAAGCCTTAATATTGCTTCCAACCCCAAATGACAATCGCCCACTCGCTTAGGGCTGTGAGCATCACTATCTATAACAAACTTAACGCCTTCGTTGTACGCATCCATAATTTCCTTATCGCTCATACCTAACCTTTTGCCATTAAGTTCGATATAAGTGTTGGTTTCCTTTGCCACTTTTGCCACCTTGGCAACATCAACCTTACAACCATGATTTAAGTGTGTAATCACATCAATATCATACTTTTTCATAGCATTAATAAATGCATTGGTGTTGCGCTCACGCTGACGCTTGGTGGTGATATGAAAAATACCACTTAAAATGTTTTTAAATATAAAAAATCCATCTCGCTTTCTAGGTGTTTTGACAATCTTATGATAACCGCACAACAATATATCCAAATTGTCATAATCACTTTCCACTATATCAATATCACCATTTGCCGAAATTAAGTTGGCTTCCACGCCTAGCAACACTTCAATAGGATAACGCTCCTTAGCAGTTTCAATTTCTTCCCTAACCTTAGGTATATCGCTACGGCGCACCCCAAACATTGCTTGATTAAAGCCATGGTCGGTGATTGCAATTTGGCTTAAGCCCTTTTCAACCGCCGCCTTAACATTTTCCTCAATAGTACCCTTGCCATGATTTCGCCTACTATATATGGTATGTGTATGATAATCGCCTGATAATGCCATAATTCTCTCCTAAAATCTTAAAATATCTACTTTTTATTATGTTAACACTTAAAACTTAAAAAGTCAATTTGAAATGTTAAATTATTATAATATTATTATTTTGTTTTAATGACCACATTATTAATCTAAACCACATTTTAATTATCTAATTCTTTATCAATTTCATATGCTTTAATTTTAAATCTTCAACTTGTATTAAAAAATAGGGCTATTGCCCTACATACAAAAATATGCCTACAATATTTTAGGCAAAAGAAAATATATTAAACATAAATACAATAATAAAAATGTTCCGCTTGTCATACCCGCATTATATACCAAAACTGTCAACCTGTCAATACGGTTTTGTTAAAAAATGACATATTAAATTAATTGCTACATTTACTGGCGCAAGGTTATTATGGTTTGGTGGATTTACGCAAAAATAAAAAGTTAAGTCATAATAGCAAAAACTTTGCATAAAGCAAATTTTAACTTGCATAGTTATATAGTATGATAAAAAGATTTGGTAAATTTGTTGCAAGAAGAAAATATATTTTTATTGCTGTTTTTTGTTGCATTGTAGTAGGATTGGTTGCAATTATTCCTAGCATAAGCACCAGTACAAGACCAAAAGGTGAATATACTATCGTAATTGACGCTGGACATGGTGGCCGTGATGGTGGAAGTATGGGCGTAAATGGTAGCATTGAAAAAGAGTTGAATTTGGAGTATGCCAAAACGCTTCAAAAACTGCTTGAAAAAGCGGGTGTAAATGTTGTGATGACAAGAACAAACGATGACGGATTATATAGCGAAGATGCCGACAACAAAAAATTAAGCGATATGCGTAAACGTAGAGAAATAATTAAT